>JAYOLY010000174.1:0-1500 GCA_038120575.1 Rickettsiales bacterium | reverse complement strand
ATTATATCTGTCCTGTGGACCACCAGCCGAACTATAAACACCTAGTCCAATTCCTAAGAAGTCTGCCGGGTTTTCAAAATCCCGCCCACCAAATCCTTGGTTGGGAAATGTCTCGCGCATCTCTTCAACAATAGGCGTCCATAAATCTTTTAAAATACGGTCTCTACTTTGAGACTGATCGTTAAGACGCATATTATCTTGTGCGGCAAAAAAGTTTTCCGCAAAGCCAGATACCGGCTCAGAAATTAAAACTGTGCCTGGGCGCAAATCATATACATCTGATCGATCAAACTGTATCATTGTGTTTTCAGCCAATCATCAAAAGACATAGAAAACGGCTTGCCTTGAAGTAAATTTGAAATCATTTGATTTGTGTATTTATTTTTATTTGCACGTGTATTAGCTTTTTCTGATCTTTCTATTATTTTTTTAACGTCTTTATTATCTTTAAAATCTTCAATAGTTTTAAATTCATCCATTGCGTCATCTATTTTTTCTTTTGTAATGATCCCTTTATCTCCGTAATATTTTAATATTTCAGAAATATTCGTTAAATTTTGTTTTATAATTTCTTCATCCACTGGCGCATTGAATGGACGATTTAATGCTTTATTAAGTATAACCCTTGTACGATCACCTTTTTTCTCTATTGTTGCTTTCGCCAAAGTATTTATATCTTCTTCAGAAACATCTTTAATTATATTACTTATTGAAGAAGCGGGTGTTTTCTTAATTGATTGCGGCTTAGTTTCCCCCTTCAGCCAATCATCATAAGACATAAAGAATGTTGGGTTTTTCTCTATTTCCTTACTTATCATAGCATCATATGCTTTAATATTTTTTCTATCTCTAACCCCTCTAGTTGATTCTAGCATTTTTTTGATGTTTTTAATTGCGATTTCTTTTCTAGGGCTTTCTAAAATATCTGAGATTGCTCTGTTCAATCGACGGGCTTCACTAACCTGAGGCATAAATCCAAACTCTCCTGGGCGCACAAATTCAAACTCTTCTGGGCGCGCTGTTGGGGTCGGAGATAATTCAGTGATCTGTTCTAAGCCTGTTTTTCTAAGTTTTCTTTTGAAAGAAAGTTCTTCACTTATTGCACCAAAAATCCTTTCAGTTGATTTAGTTTCCGTTGTCATTGCATCAACATCTGGCAGCATTAAACCAAAGGATTTTTGTAATTGTGTAATATCAATAATAACTGGCCGACCATCTGCATCCGATACAGTCGCAGTTCCATCTTTGCCATACTCAATAAAATATTTATTGCCGCCTATATTACGGAAATTGTAATTATCATTTTCTTTAATTTGTTCAGCTAAGTTGTCACTAATTTGTTGACCCGTTGCCAATTGAATAACATCAACATTTATTTCATTTAAATATGTTTCTAAATCATTAGCAGTCATTTCCGGCATTACACAGGTTTGTATGCCGCGAACCTCTTGAATACCGCCATATACTTTACCATTGCGCGTAGTTTGACCCGCCGCCATT
>JAYOLY010000173.1:449-1526 GCA_038120575.1 Rickettsiales bacterium | reverse complement strand
AATATACAGTAAGTTGTGCCAGTGGTACAGATGCTCTTGAATTAATCTTAAGAGCATTAGAGATTGGTAAAAATGATGAAGTAATATTACCTACAAACACATTTATAGCAACCGCATTAGCAGTTACTCGTTGTGGAGCCACTCCGGTTTTTGTTGATAATGATGAATTTTATTTAATAGATGTAAAGGAAGTCGAGAAGAAAATAACAAGAAAAACAAAAGCAATTATCGCCGTAAATTTATATGGTCAGCTTGCTAATCTAAAAGAACTTAATAAGATTGCAAAAGCCAAATCAATAAAATTAATTGAAGACTCTGCTCAGTCTCACGGTGCTTTAAATGCATCATTTTCTAATAATTATTCTGTAGCAGCAGCATATAGCTTTTATCCTGGTAAGAATTTAGGAGCATGGGGAGATGGTGGAGCCGTAACAACAAATAATAAAAAATTGTATGAAAAAATCGTTATGTTAAGAAATTGGGGTAGTGTAAAAAAATATTACCACTTAGAGAAAGGTTTTAATTCTAGATTACAGCCCCTTCAGGGAGTAGTTCTTTCAGAAAAAATTAAAAAGCTTGATTTATGGAATAAACAAAGAAATATAATAGCTCATAAATATCTTGAATCATTGTCTGAAGTTAATTCTATAGTTTTACCAAAAGTAATGAATGAAAATTATCATGTTTGGCATTTATTTGTTATCAGAACAAAGAAAAGAAACAAAATATTAAGTGAATTTGATACTCATAAAATAGAATTTGGTATTCATTATCCAGTACCTATTCACAGACAGAAAGCTTATAAAGAACACAAGCAATATGGGAGTAGTATAACTCTTGCAGATCAGTACTCCAGCGAACTTCTTTCACTACCTATTTTTCCAAAAATGAAAGACAATGAAATAGAAAGAGTCATTAATACAGTTAAACAGTACGTTTAAAGATTAATATTTATTTTTTGAAGTCAAGATTGTTTATTTATGTAAACTAAAAATCAATTTAGTGTACATAAAGCAAAAACCAATTATTGCTAAATTGACTATTACTAGATAACTAATATCTAGACCATAGTAAGCA
>JAYOLY010000173.1:0-439 GCA_038120575.1 Rickettsiales bacterium | reverse complement strand
TTATTATGCCTGTCAGCTATAACTAATATTTCAGATGGGCCTGCAATGGAATCTATGCCAACATAACCATAAAGCTGTTTTTTTGCTTCAGTAACAAATGACTTGCCAGGCCCTACCACTTTATCAACTTTTTGAATACTTATGTAATTTGTTACAAAGGAGTCATTAATTAAACTTCTTAAATTAATAAATTTAAAAATGTCTACAGAATATATATTTCTTAATAAAGCACTCATAATCGTTTCATAATTGAAAAGTGATTTTACTAATTCAATATAATAATTTTCAGCTGTAAATCCTACCTGAGTTCCCCATAGTGTCGTCCCAGGCTTTAAGGTCAATTTTTCAGAAGAATAAAACAATAAATAACCTAAATAAGAAAAAAATGTCAAAAATTTTGTCAGTAGGACTAATGGGTTATAATGTAAATATTTACTAG
>JAYOLY010000172.1:0-1551 GCA_038120575.1 Rickettsiales bacterium | reverse complement strand
CATTTAGCCTCATTGAAAACTGGGATGATGATGGATAACGGAGAAGACATGAATTTTTATTTTAGATTCTTTCGATTGATTTTAGGTCTATACATGTAAAGCATAAGACTTGAGATAGTAACTATTGCTAGGACTATAAAGTTACCTAAAAATTTAATATTTATATAATCTACTAATTTAGCACCATGAACCATCCAAAAATTAAAACCATAAAACGAATCGTATTCTGTTAGATCAATTTTATGACTATGTTCGGGTACAAATTTATCTGCCGAATATATCCCTGAATTATTGAAAATTTTTTCTCTAAATAAAAAGGCACTTCCTTCAATTTCTGAAGGAACATAGTAGGGGTCGGGATGATCTTTGAATTCCCGAGCGATTACAGACCACTCATGCGTTTTCAATGATACCCCAATAATTTGAACGCAGAGCGATAAAACCAAAAGAAAAGTAAAAACATTTCTATGCAACCAACAGTTGTTGAGGTTTAGATACGCCCAAGAAAGTGCAATGAGTGGAACAATTGGAACAATGTTTCGATTTCCCCAGCAATAACCGCCTTTCCATCCAACCCAACTTGCTGTAAGCAGGAGCAAGGAAGCGGAAATAGTTACGATGAGAAAAAAGATTTTTTTATCTCTTTTGAAAAATTCTCTCAATCCGAACAAGGTTACTAATAGTAGTGGGGAGTAAGGGAATAATCCCCGATCAAAAGAAATTAAATAATCGAGAAAATCTCGCTGAAGATAATTGAACGAAAATGCACTTTGAGCAGTGCCATAACCTGATTCGAAGATATTACCAAACCTGAACCAATTAAGAACCATAAGAAATAGGCCAGCAAATGTTAGAAAAGATGCACCTTGGACTAGATTTTTAATAATCCTTTTCTCTTTCGATCCTTCGATTACTGCCAGAACTACGAATGGTGGAAGAACGATTACATAGACAAGTTTAAAAAGTATTAACAGACTCAAGTATGCAGATACAAAAAACCACCGCTTTGGGCATTCTTTATTGATATAGGAATGAATTGCCCCAAGGAGCAAAGATATCTGAGTAACTTCAGAAAAATCAGTAACCACATATTTCCAGAAGATTGTTCCGGTTGCCAGGCATACCATTAAAAAATTTGCTGTATGGTGATCCTGACCAAGTTTTTTTAAAATTTCCCTGAAATGCCACAAACCAAGGAGAGCAAACGGTATATTATAGAAAGAGAGAATGAAATGGGATAGCATTACCTCTTCAAATCCAAAACAAAAGCTCAGGAGTTTTGCTACGCTGATGATAGGTATGAAAATGGCTAGGAGACCAATTCCGTACTGTGAATAAATTTTATTGGTGCCCGAAATCATCGGCATTCTATTATTTGAGTCTACTGGTTCAATAAGCATCGACCCTTCTTCGATAATCGCTTTGGCTGTCCGAATAGAATATTCTGTATCAATGATTTCGATGTGTCCTTTTGCCGATAGCATAAACAATGCAGTAAGCCAAAAAAAAGGAGATTTCATGAAATCCTGTATTTTATTGATCACAAATTTT
>JAYOLY010000171.1:0-1627 GCA_038120575.1 Rickettsiales bacterium | reverse complement strand
AGTAATTATGCTTTTTAACGATCAGGTGTTTTTATTCATTTTTTTACCTGTCGTATTTTTTCTCCTCTCCCTTGTAAGAAAATTCAGGAAGCAAAATGATTGGAGTTTGGTATTAATTGTAGGCTGTTCCTTTTTCTTTTACGGATTTCATAATTGGTACCACCTTCCTCTTTTACTGGGTTCGATATGCTTTAATTATTTACTGGGCATTCTGATTCTGAAAGTAGACTCTAAGAGCCATCAGGAAATTTGCTTAGCTTTTGGAATATTAATTAATTTAGTTGTTCTGGGAGTTTACAAGTACGCTAATTTTTTTCTTGGATCGGTTGGAATGACTCCATTCCTTGATATCGCGTTGCCCCTTGCAATTTCCTTTTTCACTTTCCAGCAGATAGCTTATTTAGTGGATTTAAAAAGAGGGCTTTTGCATCAGCCTTCTTTTTTGCATTATTCTTTTTTCGTTTCCTTTTTTCCTCAATTAATTGCTGGTCCGATTGTAAGGGCTCAAAACATTTTGCCTCAGTTAAGAAAGAAAATGCTTGGGGTAGCCACCAATGAACAGTTTTGGGCTGGGGTTTGCCTTTTCTCGATTGGTCTTTTCAAGAAAACCTGTCTGGCAGATGGAATTAAGCCTCTGGCTGAAGCAGTTTTTAGTTTTTCTGATCATGGTATTGTATTGTCCATAATGGAAGCATGGATCGGGGTTCTCGCGTTTGGTTTACAGATTTATTTCGATTTTTCAGCTTATTCTGACATGGCAATTGGTTTAGGACTGTTATTTGGACTACAATTGCCGATAAATTTTAATTCCCCCTACAAGGCAACTAGCATCATTGATTTCTGGAGAAGCTGGCATATAACCTTATCCGAGTTTCTGAGGGATTATCTTTACAAGCCACTTGGAGGAAATCGAAGTGGTGTTATGAAAGCCATGCTCAATGTTATGATCGTAATGTCTTTAGGGGGGCTTTGGCATGGAGCAGATTGGACTTTTGTAATCTGGGGAGTCTTTCATGGATTTCTAATTTCGCTAAATCATCTTTTTCGGGCATGGGAAAAATTGAATTTCTCGAATTTTAAGATTCTAAGGTTTTTCTCTAATCGGACATTGGGCTGGTTTTTTACTTTCATCTTCATTTCAATCTCATGGGTTTTCTTTCGTGCCGAAAATCTCAATGAAGCATTTGAAATTATTGCTTCGATGCTGGGATTGAATGGAATAGATCTTCCGAGATTTTTCAGTTTTACAAATCAATTTGCGTTATTCTCTTGCCAGGGTGCAATGCCCAATAAATTGATCGACCGAGAATTAATCCCATTGCTCGCTGTGCTTCTTGGAATTGTGAGGTTTTTTCCAAATGCCACTCAACTCGTAAGATTATCGCCAGAATCTGAAATAGAAAAAAAATCATTACCTGGATGGTTAATTGGAGTTTGCGGCCTTTTACTCTTTTTCGGAATAAAGACATCTTTTGAGAATATTACTCACGAATTTATTTATTTCCGTTTTTAAGATGTATTTCAAAAAAAGGACAATTTTCATTTTTGGAGCAGGGGTGCTAATTGGTTTGTCTCTGTGGTTAGGAATTATCCATTACATCCAAGACAAACCAGTTCCCAATGCGAT
>JAYOLY010000170.1:0-1681 GCA_038120575.1 Rickettsiales bacterium | reverse complement strand
TTTTGAGAGTGATATACCTAACCTTTATGTAAAGTCATATTCAGCTAATAACTACGGCTTAGCATTAGGAACTACGGACACGTTTGGTGCTTTAACTGTGTCTGGAAATGTTTTTTTAGATCGATTAATTGTATCTAGAAATATTATGGATAGTTCAAATGATCATTTACTAGATTCTGCAATAGTGTCTGCGAAAAAATTTAATATTGGTGAACAAGAAATTGGTTCTTGTGGTGTGAGATGGTGTCCTATTTATAATGAAGATGGTGAAATTATAGCTTATTTTTACAACACATCTAAAGTGGGTGTTTTTCCAGATGATGACTCCTTATCGCCTGATTATCAGTTTCATGTTGTTGGAACAGCTAATATTGATAATTCAAACGGAACTGATATTGTTTTAGGCACAGATTTATCTGTTAGTGGAGATGTAAAGTTACAATCACCTTATAAACTTAAATTAAAGAAATCAGGCGATGTAGTTGATTTGTATGTTAAATCTAAAGAACTTTATTTTTCATACGGAGGTACTAGTCCTTTAAGTATATCTTCTATGCTTTTTAGAGGATTTAATAACTATAATGATGTGTTAGACATTAAACGACTTCGCTTTTCAGGAATTATAGAGGATGCTAATCCAGATGAAATATTGATACAAGCGTATGATGGTATATTTTTTCAACCGTCAATAGGAGATCCCTCAACCATTTTACCTACTTTATGGAAATATGATTCTGATCGTTGGGTGTTAAATGATGGTTATGATGTGTATGATACTCAGTCATCTTTTATTTTAGGGGAGCAGGGGGGAAAAGCTGGATCGCTGATTGTAGAAAATAAAGGCGTTTCTGTTGGTGAGTACGGATATAAAAAATCAAAATTTACTTATCCTTATTCTTTAAATGTGATGTCAAATTTAGATGCCTCAATTGGCTATGACTCGCCAGGTAATTTCTATGAAGATTCTTTTGATTATACGTTAAAAAGTATTTCTTTAAACGCTAATTTGAATTCTCTAACAGGCAGTTCAGGTGATTTGATTTTAAAGGGTAAAGAATTAGTTATGCAAACAAAACCTGGATACGTTATTACAGGGGGAACTACAATCTATGGTTTATATTTAGATGTATCAGGTGTTAAGGTTCAAGAAAATGGAATTTTAACAGACGGAAAAAAGGCAGCTGCTGTTTTAAATGGTGATGTTTTTATTGGAGATGTAATGCCTTATTCCACAATTCGAAGAGATGGGATTGTTGATGATAACGATAAGCTTTTTGCAGTTGATGGTGTTTTAAATGCAAGAAAATTTATAACGAATAGTACATTTTTTTCAAATTCTTTAGTGGTTCCAGGTGTTTTTTATGTCACTAATAATAAAGTGGGTGTTGGTGTTCAATCTCCTAGTGTTGCTCTTGAAGTCAATGGAGATATGTCTGCTACTGAATTGAACTTAAAAGAAGGTTTTAGTTTGTCTAAGGAGCTGTTTGTAAATAATCAATCAGTTGATTTTGAAGTTTCAGAAAAAGGTGTCGTTCAAATTGGAGATCAGGTTGCGGAAGTGCCAGAAACATCATTTATTTTATCTAAAGAATTTAAATCTACGAGTGAACGGTTTATCACAACATCAGATATAAAGTCTAATTACATTCAAACTAGTGTTGTTGTAAGTAGTAATATGAAT
>JAYOLY010000169.1:0-1688 GCA_038120575.1 Rickettsiales bacterium | reverse complement strand
GAACAATTACAATAATAAAGATATTATCAAACGCTTTAGAAGATTTAATAAAAAATGATAAAAGGGTGTCAGTGTCATTAAAGAAAAGCATTAAATTACAAGCTCAAGGTGTCGATTTGGTCGTTGTGGGAATTCAGACCGCAGCCCAGGCTGAAGATTTGAATGAATTGGCAAAAGATATTGACATTCCTGTTGTGGGATTGTTTTTTGGAACACGTTACGATGCCCCTCTTTTGTACCAAAAATGCCCTTATTTTTATGCATCGATAATTGCTTATAATAATTATTATACTCAAAAAAAAGCGCTCCCAATAATGATAGATAAATTATTTTCTATCGGAATGATTTAGTATTAAAATAGGTCTATTAAGTTAGTGATGATTGTGTGTTTGTTTTCCATGTAAATTGAGTATTAACAACATAGTTGATTAAAAAGGCTACAAAAATTCCGATTAAATTAGCAAAAATATCCCAAAAAAAGAATGCTCTTAAACAAATAAAAAACACACTATATTGAACAAAGGCACTGATTAAAACACTGAGATGATATTTAAAAAAATGTAAATAAAGGGGTTCTGATACAATGGATTTATTGTTGAATGTCCATAAATGATGTCCAATAAAGTTGTGAATTACAGACAGTTCAATGGCAATAAGCACGGCAGAGTCATTGGCAAGCATGAGGTGGCGAGTTAATGCATAATAACAACCAATATTGACACCTGTACCTAGAACGCCAACGGTGACATATTTAATAAATAAAAAGGATTTATTAATTCTGATAAAAAATAGATTAATTAAAAAATCTAGTTGATCTTTGAAGCGAAGCTTGGATTCACCATGTAATCGTTCATTAAAAACAATGGGGTATTCTACAATTGAGGCGTTGTTACGAACAAGTTCGGAGATGAGTGACGATTGAAAGGCATATCCTGTTGTAAGAAGATATTTAAATTGACACTTTTTAATATAGCTTGTTCGAATGCAACGATATCCTGACGTACAATCTGCAATATTTGGAATACCACCAATGACACGTATTAAAAAGTTTCCTATTTTGCTGAGTAATTGTCGTTTGAATGAAAAGTTTATTAATTTTCCACCAGAAACAAATCTTGAACCAATGATACAGTCATGACCATTTTCAGTTAATTTTAAAAATATAGGAATCATTTTAGGGTCATGTTGACCATCGGCGTCCATTTCAAAAATAAAGTCTGGATTCAATGTTTTGATGATATGCTTGAACCCTGCTTTGTATGCAATTCCAAGACCTCGTTCTTTACAAATGATTAAGTCAAGTTGAGGATAGGTTTTTTGGAGTGTGGAGACAACAGCCAAGGTGTCATCTTGAGAATCGCCATCAACAAGTAAGGTATGAAGATTATAAGTTGGCAGTGCGTGTTGTTGTTCAAAGATTTGTTCAATGAGCGTGGCAATATTTTTTGCTTCATTAAGCGTGGGGATGACTATGCAGACAGTTGATTTAGTTGAGGTCATGTATAAATTTTAACACAAGATGATCGTCTAGGTACCAAAGTTGTTCAAGTTGTGACATGCTTTTAATGTCATCATGAATATATTTTTCATGGCTTAAGACATAAACTAGAGAATTGGAAGTGATGACATCGAATAAATCGGCATCAGATCTGAGTTGAAGAACATGCTTATTTAATCGAACAAGCGTT
>JAYOLY010000168.1:0-1716 GCA_038120575.1 Rickettsiales bacterium | reverse complement strand
GACGCTCCCATAAAATCTAATTCTTGATGAAGATCTTGCTTGGTCATGTTTTGGGTTGAATTGCCTAATAACGCACTGGTTAACGACGACACGCCTTTAAGCTTACCTTCATAATCGGGAACATTGTCTAGACTTAAGCTGGCATAAACAGTTGGAATTTTGTGATTCTCAACAACATAGACCTTCAGTCCATTTTCAAGTTGAAACGATTGCAAGTCTCCTAGTTGAATTGTTGGTTGTGGACCTGCACTTGGCATAATAGATCGATCAAAAGCTGAAACATGAACTGCACCCAAACAAAAAAATAAAACTATTGTTTTTAACCAATTCATTTTGTGTTCTCCGGAACGTAATCTATATAAATTCGTTGATTTTTTTTGAGATATTTCTGAGCAACAGTTCTGATATCAGCCTTAGTGATAGATTGAAAGATGGTGATTTGAGAATTAATTAACTCTGTATCATCATACAGCAAATAATAGCTTGCAAGGGCTTCTGCAATTCCCGCCATAGATGAATGTGCGGACACAATGCTGTTTTCGACTATATTTTGTAATTTTTGAAACTCATAATCCGATATTAACTCTGTTTGAAGCAATGTAATCTCTTCCTCAATATGTTGATATAAAGTCTCTAACGACACATCACCTAATGGCACAGCTAGGATGACATAGGTTCCATAGTCTTCCAAACTCAAATTTACTGCCTGAACTTGACGAGCCACCTTATGCGTATCAACAAGACGTTTGTATAACCGAGAACTTTTTCCATCACTTAATAGCATTGAAATTAATTCTAAAACGTAGGATTCTTTTTCTGTCATTGATGGTGTTCTAACAGCAACAAGCCCCATCGGAATGCTTATGTTTGGGTCTGTGTAGCGAACATAGTTAGTTCTAACAATTGGATCTTCAACGATAGTAGGCATGATGACATCTTGCCCTTTTGGAATAGATCCAAAATATTGTTCAATTATTTTTTTTGTTTGAACACGATCAAAATGTCCGGCAACTACTAAAACAGCATTATTTGGAACATAATATTTTTTGTTAAAGTCTTCAAATTCTGCAAGTGTCGCTGCGTCTAAATGGTCCATTTCGCCGATGGTTGTCCAACGATATGGATGCTTTTCAAACACATTTTCTACAATCGCTTTCAAAACAGAACCGTATGGTCTGTTGTCATAATTCCGTCTTTTTTCTTCTTTCACTACCTCATTTTGGGTTTCAACACCAACTTGATTAATGACAGGATGAAGCATCCGTTCAGATTCAAGCCATAATCCTAGCTCTAATTGATTTGCAGGAAAATATTCGTAATAATAGGTGCGATCTTGGTTTGTATTGGCGTTTAAAGATCCTCCATTTTTTTCAACAATTTTCATAAATTCGACACGAGAGATATGTTTTGTTACTTCAAACAATAAATGTTCAAAAAAATGTGCAAATCCCTGTCGTTGAGCTATTTCATTTTTTGAACCTACATGGTACATGACAGACGTCACAACCAATGGGACTGTTTTGTCTTGATGTAAAATGACATGAAGACCATTTGAGAGGTCGTACTCTTCAAATTCGATTTGTTGAGCTATAATTTGGGTTGCTGAAAAAAAAAGAATGCAATAAAAAAGCAATTTTATTGTAGATACCATACAATGTAGTATACGGGTTAAAAAAGATTGCTTCCAGCAACAATTCAAACAAAAAAAATATTAAA
>JAYOLY010000167.1:0-1751 GCA_038120575.1 Rickettsiales bacterium | reverse complement strand
TTAATTTTGTTCAAAGTGATTTTCAACTTGGATACCAAGTTTATTCTGAAACGGAGGTTGAAGAAGCATCAGAAAGCTCAAAACAAGCTGTCTTATACGCTGCTCTAAAAACAGAAATAATAGACAATTTAAATGAATTTGCAGATGAGATTGGCAGTCAATTAGTTTCAATTGATTTGGTTTGTTTAAGTGCTTTACGTGCAATGATATGGAATATCGACTTCCAAGATGACGTCATTATATATGTTTTCGTAGATAAATTATTTATTGATGTTAATTTTATTTACAAAGGGCATGTCATTTTCTCTCATTTGTTTAAAAGAGATCTTAATGAAGTTCTCGATCAAGATTATCTGCTAGAAGCGTATGTAAATACATTTTATACGTGTATTATTCAATCTACAAACTTGTTCCCTAATCTACCAAAACCTTCAAAAATCATTTACTGTACTCGAGTTCCTCATATACAATTATTTTTTAACAAACTTCAAACCTTGCTCAATATTGACATAGAAGAATACAAATTATCTACAAATTTTAAATCGTTTGTCAGCAATCTACCTGAAGAAAAACTTAATTCATATTCTAGGTTATATCTTCCTTCTATTGGTCTTGCTTTGAAATATTTTGAAAAATATGGAAAAACATTAAGTATTACAAAAGTTAAAAAGAAATTATCTCCTGTTATTAATATTAAAACATTTTTAATAAACTTTATTTTCTTTGTAGTTATTTTGTTTTCTTTTTATTTTGTTAATAATTTTCTTGGAAATCTAAAATCTAATATTACTAAAGATATTAATGTGGTAAAACGTCAGTTAAAAGTGATTCAATCGGGCTCTTTTGTTGGTCAAAAACGGCAAATTGATAGTCTAAAATCATCTATAAGTACCTTAACTGAATTTGAAAATGCAAAAAATAGTAAATATGATTTTTTCTATTTGTTCTCAGAAAATTTATCAAATGACATTATCGTTAATAACATGACAATAAAAAAATCCAATGCTGGATTTAAAGTCTCATTTACAGGACAATCAAAATATCAAGAATCTATTTATACTTTTTATGATTTTTTATCAAAAAAATACTTTAATGTTGAATTATCTTCTATAAAAACAACATACGATAAATCTGAAAAAGCCACACATATTTTTAGCATTAATTTTAATAGGAGATAAATGATGTCTTTATTAGAAAAAATTCCATTTTTAAGTAAATTTTCAATTGATGATATCGAAGAAAAACTAGATTTATTCAGGAAATATCAACATTATTTATACATTTCTATAAATTTAATTATTCTTACTCAGTTGTACTTTTCTATTATTGCTCCTGAATTTTCTAGCTATGAAAAAGAAAGACAAAAACTAACACAACTTAAAACGTTATATGAAAATAAAAAAGAAAAAGCAAGAGATGAACAATCTATCCAATCCGAGATTTCAACGTTGTCTGACTCGTTGAAAACCAAACAAAAAGTTTTCTTTACTTCCGATGAAATTAAAAAGTTTTCGTTTACAGAAATCAATAATATTTGTAAATACTTTGATCTCAAATTAAATTCAATTAATTTAAAAAAGAATGCCTCAGTTAAAGAAAAAATATCAAGTTCTCCACTTGTTCTAGAATTTACTGGAGATTTTTTTAATATAATGGATTTTATCTATAAGCTGGAGACCTATCAAAAAATTATTTCAGTAGATAGCCTATCTATGAGAACAGCTTCAATTGACCCAATTATTATACGTGTT
>JAYOLY010000166.1:0-1901 GCA_038120575.1 Rickettsiales bacterium | reverse complement strand
TAATCATAACATGTAGATAGATAATAGAAAGTATTTTTAGTTAATATTAAAAATGTAATAGGTGAATGTTGGTTTTGAACAGAATTATTTGTGGAATCATTAATTATGACAAAGCAGATAAATAATTTTTTTTTAGCTATGATTATTTATGTAGGTATTGCAAGTACTGTTATTTTTTCTC
This sequence comes from Rickettsiales bacterium, assembly GCA_038120575.1. Taxonomy (GTDB): domain Bacteria; phylum Margulisbacteria; class Marinamargulisbacteria. The sequence goes on along the minus strand of JAYOLY010000166.1, from coordinate 1,720 downwards.
AAAACGATAATCAATTTGATAATGCTTCAGGTATTGATCTCAATAAATTACTTAATCAACAACAAAATCAGGACGTTTTAGTGAACCAAAATAGTCAATATGCAGGTGGTTTGAATACAACAAACATTGATTTAAATGAAGAAGAGTCAACTCCAATATTTAATCAGTATGTTTTTGATCAAAAAGAAGGAATAGTATTTGAAGATGTAGCAGAACTACACAAACAATATTTAATTGAAAAACAAATAGTTTATGCACTGGAAAAAAATGAAAACATCATTGAATTAGAGGAAAAAAAACAAACAACAAAAGATGTGGTAGTTTCCAATGTGGTAGTACTGCAAAATCAAGAATTTAAAAAGACTAACAATTTTTCAAAAAGAGAACCAAAAAATTTAAATATGCCACAAAGAACGAATCCGATTGATCGTATAGTAGACATGTATGAGTTTCAATCAGTAAATCAATTTAGTCAGGACAGTGGAACAAATTCAGAGAAAATTAAGTTGCTAAAATAATTCAATCTTCAGCCATTGTTTCGAGTCAAGACTATCTTGTATACTAGATTCTATCATGAAAAGTAAGGACATTCGTCAGAAATTTATAAGTTTTTTTGAAGAAAAATCTCACCAATTTGTTCCTGGCTGTTCAATTGTTCCTGAAAATGATTCAAGTTTGTTATTTATAAATGCTGGAATGAATCAGTTTAAAGATGTTTTTTTGGGAACTGGAAATCGATCCTACAAGCGCGCAGTAAATTCGCAACTTTGTATTCGAGTTTCAGGAAAGCACAATGATTTGGAAGATGTAGGAAAAGATTTGACACACTTAACATCTTTTGAAATGTTGGGAAATTGGTCATTCGGTGATTATTACAAAAAAGAGGCTATCATCTGGGCTTGGGAATTACTGACAACTGTATTCAAAATACCAAAAGATAAGCTGGTTGCAACAGTGTTTGAAGAGGATCAAGAAGCCTTTGATATTTGGAAAAATGAAACGGATATAAATCCAGATCACATTGTAAACTGTGATGCGAAAGATAATTTTTGGGAAATGGGTGCAACGGGTCCATGTGGACCTTGTTCTGAACTTCATGTTTTTTTAGAAAATGGGCCAATTAATTTTAAATTAGATCAAAATATTTTAAATTCTGGTAAATTTATTGAATTGTGGAATTTGGTATTTATTCAATATAATCGACTTGAAGATAAAACTTTAGAATTATTACCTGAACAACATGTGGATACTGGAGCGGGACTAGAAAGATTAGTGGCGTATTTGCAGGGGACGCCATCTAATTATCAGACAGATTTATTTAAGCCAATTATTAAAGAAATCGAAATATTATCAAACAAAAATTACGTTGATAGTTTAGACGGTATGCCTCATAGAGTTATTGCAGATCATATTCGAACATTGTGTGTTGGAATTGGAGATAATGTCATCCCTGCAAATGAGGGTAGGGGGTATGTGTTAAGACGATTATTACGGCGAGCTTGTCGTTACGTTAAAAAACTAGGTATTAATGACCCACTTTTGTATAAGCTAGTCGAAAAAGTGATTGATAGTATGGGAGATCATTTTGTCCACCTAAAAGAAAGAAAAGTTTTTATAGAAAAAGTTATAAAAGCAGAAGAGGAAAGTTTTTTAAACACATTAAGTGGGGGATTGGAATTATTTGAATCCTTAGTAGAGAGACAATTGAAAAACAAAGAGT
>JAYOLY010000165.1:0-1915 GCA_038120575.1 Rickettsiales bacterium | reverse complement strand
AAATACTACAAAACACCAAAGTGTAAAAAAAGTGGCTAACTTGCGCTGTTTTACTATTTCGTTATTTGTGAACGCACAAATAATTGGTGCCACAAAAGGGAGCAGCATAGTTATTCGCCCGAAAGGAACTGAGGCACCTAAATGAATGGGATACAAAAAAAGAATCCCGATAGAATAAGTAGTAGCTACGAGAAGAAATATATATACTCCTCGAAAGAAAATGGGAACTTCTCTTAAAAACAATCCGTATACTGCAATCATAGTAACAGCCAAACCTTGATAAACTGTAAAAGATTCATTCACGCTCCAGTTATCTCGCCATATAGGCCACCAAGGAGAAAATAATTCTGGAACAAACAACCGGAGGAGATAAAAATCAGGAACTATTTGATCGTTAACACTTAAAGCGGCTGAGGTTCTTGCACCAGAGTCATAATCATTAAAATAAAGATTATCGATTACCGGAACCAAGAAATAGGAACTCAGAAGTAATGCTAATGATCCCCATAGTAAAGCGAATCGGAAGGTTACAAATTTTGAACCCTTCGGCGTATGAAATAGGATAAACCCCAATATCAACCAGCATGTATAAATTGAAAACTGAAGTTGTCCGTACGCAAATTGAAATCCTAAACAACCTCCTAAAGCAACCAATTTAAGTAGGGAAAAATCCCGTTTTGGATCAGACAGCAATAAGAAAATCCACGGTAAAGTGGCAAAATGAACCGACATTGTCAGGAACCCTTGAAGCGCCGCGTATCCAGATGAAAACACGTATGCCATAGCGAGAAGAACAGCCAAAATAAATGGCAAGGAGGGGCAAAGACGACGAATTAAAGCGTAAAACCCCAAGAACGCTACTATCGGTCCTAATAAATTCGAAAGCGAAGAAAACCAAATCGCACTGTTTGCCCCAAAAATAAATCCTATAACAATTTGGAAAGGATTAATTTGAAAATTGGGATCCCCAAATAACCGCGTACCTCCCCATAAATACGGCTGATAAAAAGGTAAATTGCCCACCTGTAATTCGCTAAAAAAATATGTAAATAACGGAAAGTTAATATCGGTGGAATCCCTATTTAAGAAAAATGCGGCTGGAATATCGGCGGATAAAAACTGTCTTTTGATCAAAACAATTAATATTACTACTCCCAATATGAGAGCAGCTTCGATCGATCGTTTCATTCTTAGGTCGCCCCATGGAAATCTTGAAAAAATATGATACATTTGATCTACCTCAATGGATACTAAGTGAGATACGATTTCTCACCTCGCTTATCAGTAATGTCCCGTAAACTCAGGCTGACATGAAAAAATAGCCAAGGATAAGGGCGCCTAGTCAACTGAATAATTGGCACGCTGCCTTTTTGATCGTTTATTAATTATTGCATCATTGTCATACTTTTTAAAAAATGTTTTTTTAAAATACTTACCAAGCAAACATAATTTACAGATTACTAGGCCTATTTATAAAACCGATCAATAATGCTTCTTTCCACATCCCAGATATCGACGAATGGGTCCTGAATACCAATCTTTTCAGATAGGAGAGTAAATCTAACAGTATCTTCCAACCGACAAAAAGTTAACCCCTGCTCTAAAGCCCTTTGATTCGAAATCGAGTAAATGTAGCGTCCCCAACCTAGACACGAACTCCATTCTGCAAAATATAACCAGCGCTCACTGTTAGGTAGCTCGGTAAGATTTTCCAAATTTACCCATATGGGTTCTAACGGGAATTTTGCAAATACAGAAATTTCGGACACAAGCTGACCTATCGTCATTTTACCGTTTGGACCAACTGCATTAAAAACGCCACATGCTCGGCGCTCCGCAAGCGCCACTATCCATTTGACCAAGTCTCTTATATCAATTATTTGCCACCTATCGATAGGACTTCCAGGAATTATCA
>JAYOLY010000164.1:0-1918 GCA_038120575.1 Rickettsiales bacterium | reverse complement strand
CTGTCTCTCCTTTTGGTCGCTTATTATATATGTGACAGCAATGGAAATTATTTTCACCGCAAATACATTTTTGGGGTGAAAGATAACCTGACTGATTCAAAATCTTTTTAATTTATTTTTCGTCCAACCACTCAACGATGTGATTATTTTCTGAGGTGAGATAGCTCTTAAATTCATCAATCTTGTCTTGGTAGACGATCATTATGTAAAACTGACCGTACGAATTTTGAACAAGTGCAGTTTTGAAACCCTGATTCACCAATCTCGAGTTTACTGAAGGGGTTGCGTAATAGCCCCAATTCTTTTTTGCAACATCATATTCTGAACCGTTCTTATCAATAAACGTTACTTGTTCATCGTCTTGAAGATAGATGTCTGCACAGTGTTTAATGCAAATCTCTTGATTAGCTCCGACATTGAACAATCTTGGAGGTTTAAGTTCATTGATATTCATAAGATTTACTTTCTAATAGTTAAAAAGAAATGCTCTGCTACTAAATTTGCCCCATTTAGTATCAATTTATCCCCATCTTCTGTCTTTACAGTGTATGTCCGAATAGGATCTTCACTTTTGGCCAAATTACCGCTGAATATAAATTTGGAAAAATCATATTCATATCCTAAATCAGCTAGGTACCTTGCAACTGTTTTAGTTGAGTAACTGGTTAATCCACCTTCCCATCCAGAATTTTTAAAATTGTTTCTAAATGATACTTTTACATCCACATCATTTGAGTTGAATCTTCCAAATATTATAAGTCTGCCATTATTCTCTAACCAACTTATCCACTGGTTTAGAATCAATTCAAAGTTATCGAACACGCTTAGAATTCCTGATGCGATAATAAGATCAAATTTGTTGTTTGGTTTAAACTTTTCAGCATCTTCTACAAAAAAACTACAGTTTTTAAATTCTTTTGTTTTTGCAGTAGCTATCAGTTTTGATGAAATGTCTATACCAGTAATGATTGCCTCCGGAAGCTCTTTTGCGAGTTCTGAAATAAACAATCCGTCAGCACAACCGATGTCGAGGATAGTGCTGTTTTCGTCTGAAAATTCTAGTGCCTTTTTCAGCATTAGCATTTCGTGCTCTTTTAATGCACGGTAAGGTGCATAAGCGTCGATTTGTGTGTTTAAGCTCAAAGTATGTTTAAAACGCTATCATCACAATTCCCTGCTCCAATCATAGTCTACAATAATGAAGTTCTCTATTTCCCAATGATTATCCTTATTAGTCCAAATCTTGGAATTCCTAAATTTTTCAATTATTTCAAAAAAATCACTTTTTTTAATTTCAACAAGGTCACAGAATTTCTCGATATCACCTGTTGGACAAATGGAAAGTTCCTGACTTAATTTTGTAATTGCTTCATTTCTTGTTATTCGTCCATTGCGAATTTCGATTGATAGGTTATCAAATGATCTGGTAAATCCAAATTTGTACCATTTAAGGTAATGGTGAATTGAAATGAAGTCATCATCAATATCAGCAAAGTCGTATGATCCTGTCCTAGCACCCCCAATTTCAAATTTAAATCCATTTTCTTGTGCCACCTTACATGTCATTTCAGTATCCCATTCAAAATAATACCCCAGAAATATTGCTGACACACCTTTTCCCTCAAGTTCATCAAGGTTTGGACCAAAGTATGGTGTGAGTTCTTTTTCCGAAAAACCTTCATTCATCCAATCTTTAGCGGTTGTGCCATGGGTTACGCCATATTTTTTAAACCATTGAGCATCTAGGCGAAAACCTTTACTCGCATCACTATTCTCTCCATATTCGAAGGCTGAGTTTTCTCCCCATATAACCAGCGGGATTCCTAATTTAAGTGCTAAGTTAATTGGAATGTTAAAAATAGCCATGTGCATCGGAATACCAGTCGAACCAAATTTTTTTAAAGCACTCAGCATGAAC
>JAYOLY010000163.1:0-1969 GCA_038120575.1 Rickettsiales bacterium | reverse complement strand
TATATACGATCAATATAAAACTAGTCCCCTAAAGTAACTTAATTATTTGTTTTGCAATTTTTTTTATTAAGGGAACAGTAACGCTATTTCCAAACTGATGATACAAATGATTATTTGCCATATCCTTTGGAAATTTAAAGCTTTTAGGAAATCCTTGAAAATTAGCCGTTTCTCTTGGAGTCAATTTCCTTATTCCATAATCATCCTTAACTAAAGGTACGTTATGACCACCTGAACCCATATTGGCTGTTAAAGTTGGGCATGCATTACTTTTATTTTCTCTTACAAATACTCTTCGCCACTGATAAAGGGTATCTTTAGATTTTATATGCTGCTTTAAAGTTTTATAACATCCAAATCTATCTGTGTAATAAAAATTATCATCAACTTGTTTTGTTTCAAGGCAACTGTGAATGGTTTTAGATAATTTTATTTTCTTTGGAAATTCAAAATTATACGTTTTTAATGGATCTAAAAAACCGACAATAAATATTCGTTCACGATTTTGAGGAATATTTGCATGCGTCATGCTATTTAAAATAGTTGGTAGAGTTGTTTGATAGCCACACTCCTCTAGTCGATGAATCATGTATTGAATGGTTTTTCCTCCATCATGTCCTAACATGCCTTTTACATTTTCAAGTAAGAAAGCTTGAGGTTGTTTTACATTTAAAATATTTAAAACAGCCTCAAAAATTTTACCTCCTCTGTCATCCATCAAGCCTTTTCTGAGACCAGCAATGCTGTATGGCTGACATGGAAATCCGGCTAATAAGACATCATGTTGTGGAATATCTTTTGGTTCAATATCTAAAATATTTGAATTATAAAGATGGTCAGGATAATTAATTTTATCGAAATTGAATCGATATGTTTCTATTGCTTTATTATTAATTTCGGAAGTGAAAACGCATTGACAATTAAGAGGCTTAGATTCAAATGCAAGACGCATTCCCCCAATCCCTGCAAATAGATCAGCAAATTTAACAATTGATTTCATGAATCCTTTAATTGATCAACTTTTGCTTGGATATATCCTTCTAATTCCTCAATTGATAAAGAATCTAGTCTTTTTACTCCCGTTAAAAAAACAAAATACATTAATAACTCTCTTAATTTTTCACGAATTAATAAAATTGGATTTTTTTTAACTACATTAAGCATTGCGATTCTAAAGATATTATTTCTAAATAAACTAGGTCGTTCAGCGATACTTGTTAATACCTCCTGATTGCTCATCAAAGCTTCCGTTAAATGATATGGGTTGTCTTGATTTTTTTCATCGTAAGTCATGTGCCCAATAAACCATAATCTTGCAATACCATTTCTTAATAATCCTCGATCAGTTTGCTCGCCAATAAAAAATCTTTCTTTTATTGTTTCCGTATGCATTATTTTGATATTTTCTAAATCATCTTTCTCACCAGATTTATCTTTAAGTTTAATTTCATTTGGAAGTTGTTTTTCAAACGAAGCAAAGAAATCTTTACCGTCAAAATAATCATCAATCCAGCCTTGTTTGCCAGGCTTATAATTTTCACTATTTATTGTATTTTTAAGATAATCTAAATAAGTTGGTTTTATGTACGAAACTTTATCCATTAAACCTCATCATCCTCAGCAAAATCATTCCTCCTGCTCTGCAATGCAAATGATATTTGGTTTTCAATAATTTTTTGGATAATTTCTAGAGAACTCTCCCATTCAGAAGGGTTCTCAGAAAAACCCAAGGTTGATATCTTTCGCATTAATACTTTGTACCATTTTCGATCTTCCCATTGTGAATTTGCATTGCCATCAGTTTTTTCATTTTGAATATCATTTAAAACTTGTTGTAAGCTTGGAATTACCAGTAAGCTTATAAGAAATGATTTATCTTCGGATGTATTTTTATCCAAATAATTGTAGTTTTTGTAATCTTTTGCAGATAACAAAATGACAATATTCTCAGAATACATCTTAACCTCGA
>JAYOLY010000162.1:0-1969 GCA_038120575.1 Rickettsiales bacterium | reverse complement strand
CCAAAATCATGAGATTGAATTAAATCCTTTCCAATGGTGTAAGTTGAGTGTTGTTGATTGGCAGGTGTTGAATAGTGAATATGGGAATCTGAATGTATGAGTTTGGAGTAATAAGCACCTGTCTCAACAAAATGTCCAGTTAAGTTTACAAATTTAAAAAGAATAGGAATATGGATGTAGTGTAGTTCAAAAATGCCCTTATCAATTAGGTTTTTCTCGTTTAAGTTTTGTTTTACAGAAAAATATGAACCCGTATATCTGTAAACAGCTCCTACTCTTAATATGGATAAGTTCGTATAAAAATCAATAAAAAAACCTTGATCAAATCCTACTAGCGAATCAGTAAACCCAAGATGATATGTTTTGTCTTGGTCACTGAAATAGTTTTGGACAATAACATCTCCCTGTAGGCCGCCAAGAGACATTCCAGATGAAAAATAAGGCGTAGAGAATTGAGCAGTTAAAACTGATGTTGCCAAGACCAAAAAAATAATTAAAACATGTAAAAGTAACTTCATGAATTTCTCTTTGAATTAAAGAAAAATTATAACCTAATTATTAAATGTTGTTAAATACTAGTAAGTTAATTTAAAAACAATCAGCGGTTCTAAAAATATAGTGTTATAATATCACTATTTAAAAATAGGAAGATAAAGATATGAATAAAATTGCAATAATTGGGGTTGGTGCTTGGGCAACAGCCATATCTATTTTGTTTAATAAAACATGTAAAAACGTTGTGATCTGGAGCTACTCTGAGGATGTGTGTCGAGAAATTAATCACACTCACACAAGAAAGCGCTTGCCTGGACTTGTTTTGCCAAAATCATTAGTTTCCACAACTAGCATGAAAGAAGCCACAGAAAATGCCGATTTGATTGTTGTTTGTATGCCATCAAAATATTTATTTGGGACCGTTAAAACTCTTCAACTACATCTAACTAATCAGCCTATTTTATGTCTCAGTAAAGGGTTGCTAGATCGAGACACACCATTTATTAGTGATTTTTTTAGAACAACGTTTCCAAATTCAGATTATGCTTTATTATCGGGTCCTAACTTAGCAAGTGAAATTTTAAAACATAAGCCCGCAGCCGCAGTAGTAAGTAGTACATCAAATCAACTGGCGGAAACGATTCAATCTTGCTTAAGTCAAGATAGTTTTAGAGTGTATACGTCTGAAGATATTAAAGGAATTGAAATGTCTGGCGTTTTAAAAAATATTATCGCTATTGCAGCTGGATGTTGTGATGCTATGAATTGTGGAAATAATGCAAAAGCGGCTTTAATCACTAGAGGTTTACACGAGATTACACGCTTTGGAGTTTATTTTGGGGCTAAAGAAGCAACATTTGGAGGATTGTCTGGGGTTGGCGACCTAATAGCAACATGCACCTCATCAAACAGTAGAAACTATCAACTTGGGTTTGAATTAGGCTCAGGAAGGGCATTTGATCAAATAAGTGTCGATTTAAAAAATACAGCGGAAGGAATTTCAACTGTAAAACTAGTTTATAAACTGGCAAAAAAAGAGTCAATATCCATGCCAATATCTGAAAAAATTTATGAATTAATTTTTGAAAATAAAGATCCTAAGACCATTGTTTTAGAACTAATGAGTAGACATTTAAAAAAAGAATGAAGAAATATTATTTTACAACGGCGTTAAAAATCCTTACAGATTTTATTAGTGTGCCATTCATTATTGTTTTGGCATATTCACTTAAATTCAAAATAGGGTGGATTGCTGATTATCTATTTAATGTAAAAGTAGGGGTTATATACCCTCACGCTCAGATTGAGCCTTATTTAAAGCATGTTTTAGTATTGTCTTTTGCATTAGTAGTCATCTTTTTCTTAGTAGGGGTTTACAGAAAATTTGACGGTATAATGTATCGTATTGAAGAATCCTTAAGAGTGATACAAGGATTGTGTATTTCAATTGTTTTGTTATTAATTTCTTCATTTA
>JAYOLY010000161.1:0-1985 GCA_038120575.1 Rickettsiales bacterium | reverse complement strand
CGTCCTACAAGTGCAAGGCCTGTAATTTTTTTCGCAATATTCTTCTTTTTCATTTGTTTAGCAATTTCATTTAGTGTAGCTCCTGAGCCAACCGCATCATCAATTAAAAGAACGTGATTAAAAGAATTTTTTTCTGTAACTAACATAGTGTTTTGTGCATTTAAAATACGATCATCTAATTTGGATAGTGTTTTTTGAGGTACAATAATAGGCGTTTTTAGCTTTTCAATTTTAAGAACTTTTAATCCAAAATTACAATTTTTTTCGAGCATTTTGATAATTTGATGGTCTCGCTTAACTGTTGGTGGAGTAAAGGCAATAGCATCAAATGAATTAGATTTAATTAACAATTCAATGTTTGGTTTTACATGAAGAATTAATTCATTCATGAATGACATTGATTGTCCTGGTTTTGAGTATAGAAGAAAATAACCTAGTTTTGTTTTTCCAAATCGTTCGATTGCATAAAAATCTAAATAAAATAACCGATTCAAATAAACGTTTTTAAATGTTGATTTAAGTTTTTGGATACCATCAATAATATAATTTTTTTTATATGAGTTATATTTCTTAAGTGTTTTTTTATAGTCATCAATTGTTTTTTCTAATGGAAGATTTTGTCGATTACACCAATTTATCATGGCGTCTAATCCAGAATAACGTTCTCCAATTGGGCTCACAAAGAAAAAGTAATTTTCTAGCAAGAGTATATCTTCTTTTTCAACATTATATTCCGACTTATCTTGCTTAAATTCAATAATTTTATAAAACACTTTAGGAGAAGATCCAATTTTTTTTATTTTATTTTGATGGATAAGTGTTTTTATGTGTCTAAAAAGGGCTTGTGGAGAAATTTCTAAATATTCTGAAAGCTCCCTAGGAGAAGATTCCCCATTAGATTTGATATAATCTAATAATTTTTGTTTTGTATTTGTTTTGGCCATAGAATGTATTATACATTATTTATAGTTTAGTGTAAACAATAAACAATAAATCGATTTCAAAAATTGCAATCGCATTGAACATGAGCCGATCAACTATTTATCGATATATTGATAGGAAAAGAGAATTGGCTCTTGGATGAAATAAACGTTATAGACATTCCAGATGATGTGGATGAATTTGATTCAGACGATGTATGGAACCAAACCATTGAGATGAATGAAAAACAAGGCTATGTGGATTATTCCGAGTTGGTGTTTTAGTCGTCTAGAAAACTATCTAAGTTAGACATATATTTTTTTAATGTAACGTGTTTAATTCCTGTAGGATGAGCTAATAAACGACTTAAATGAGATTGTGAAGTTTTCATTGTTTTAGCTATTTTAGTAAGAGACCAACCTTTTTCTTTTAGTTCATTTACTGCATCTAATAACAAATTATAGTTAGCTATACTACTGTGTATTCTTTCTGAGTTATTATGTAGTTTTGATTGATCAATTAATTCTAAATAATGTTGATATGGTATTATCACAGATTCAATAGATTTATTTGAATTATATATAAAATTTATTTTAGTTGATTTCTTTATCATATCTATCTCTTACCTCTTGGCTCTTTTATTTTTTAATTATTTACTTTATTTTTTATAAACATTACCCCTAACATCAACATCAATGACGAGTACAACTAATTCTAAAAACATATAAGTATATAAAATTCTGTATTGACCCATTCTTAATCTAAATATGTTATTCTCATTTTTAAGCTTTTTAATATCTTTATTTTGAGTATTTCCTTGAGAGATATCATATATAGCGTCAAAAATCTTGAATCGGGTCTTAGCTTTAATTTTTCTCAAGTTTTTATCTGCTTTTTTGGTATATTCAATTCTATACTCTTTCATTGATATATTATATCATTATTATGATATATTCCACAATTATTTGTTATTTAAACATTTAAAAAGGTATTTGGAACAAAATTATTGAGATGACTTTCAAAAAAAGGGAGTTCAATTTAAATCGATTCAAGATGGCATTGAT
>JAYOLY010000160.1:0-2027 GCA_038120575.1 Rickettsiales bacterium | reverse complement strand
ATCTATGACTGTATCTCTTAAATTTGATGTTGAGCTAACACTTAATGTCTCTCTAACCCTCACATCTCCAGCTACATCTAATGTTTTGGAAGGAGAACTTGTTCCAATTCCCACTTTATCGTCTCCAGAAATAATAAAATTTGTCTTGGCATTATTAACCACTTGGAATAAATCAGCATTAGAATTTACTGCTGAAATTAAAATACCTTTACCATTTGAATTTGTAATATTTACCTCAATTGTCCAATCCAACGTGTTATTATTGATATTTGCAATTGAATCAATTTTCAAAAAATCTTCACTACTGTAGCCATCCAATAAATCAGCATTAGCTGCTTGAAAACTATAAGGAGATGATAATAGATTAACTTCAGGTAAGCTTGATCCAGAAATTTGAACTTCCAATGTAACGCCTAATGTTGGAATTTGATCATAATTTATTGGAGTGACCTCACCCAGTTCTAAACTAAAATGTCCATAATTAACGTCAACAACTCGATCTTCTGTCCATGTCACGTTGCCACTACTGTCTTTTAAAATAAATGTCATATCTACAGAATCATCATTGATTGGAATACCATTTTGATCCGTTAATTTACCTTGATATGAAATCTTATTGGGGACCTGTGAGTAGGTAGGAAAAATTAATCCAAATATAATTGAAATAATCAAGACTATCTTAATAATGTAATTGTTATTTAAATTTTTCAAAATTTTTCACCAAACTATGTTCTTGTGTATTATTCCCACATTTTGAATTTTTTAAACTTTTTTTATTAAAAATTCCCTAATTAAAAAAATACGTTGAGAAGTTAAAACTTTTCTTACAATTGAATAATCATCCATTTTTGGTTTATGATTGATCATCAGAGGAAGAAAAAGTATGAATAAAAGCAGTTATATTTGGATGAATAATCGAATATTAAATTGGGATGATGCCAACATTCATGTTTTAAGTCATGGATTGCATTATGGAACGGCTATTTTTGAAGGAATTCGTGCTTATACTACACAAAAAGGGCCAGCAATTTTCCGATTAAATGAACACATTAACCGATTATTTGATTCTGCCAAAATTCTTCAAATGAACATTCCTTATACTAATCAACATTTAATTGATGCAACGTGTGATTTAATTACAAAAAACAAATTAAATTCTTGTTACATTCGACCGATTGCTTATTATGGGTACAATGAAATGGGACTAAATCCAGTAAACAACCCTGTGGATGTTGCTATTGCTATGTGGGAATGGGGAACTTATTTAGGCCAAGATGGACTTGAAAATGGAATCCGTTGCAAAATAAGTTCTTGGACTCGGCTTGATAGTAGAATCATGCCTCCACATGCTAAAACAGCTGCAAATTATGTCAATTCAAGTCTTGCAAAACGTGAAGCATTAGATTGTGGATTTGATGAAGCCATATTATTAAATTCAAATGGTCTCATAGCAGAAGGTCCGGGAGAAAATTTATTTTTAATCAAAAACAACATCATCTACACCCCCCCTATCCAAGATTGTGTTTTAAACGGCATTACTGCAGATTCGGTAAAAACAATTGCGAAAGATCTTGGTTATGACATTCAATACAAATCATTAATCCGAGATGAACTATTTTTAGCAGACGAACTATTTTTCACTGGAACTGCTGCTGAAGTAACTCCAATAAGAGAGATTGATGGTCGGATCATTGGAAATGGAAAACGAGGTCCAATAACGAAGGAACTTCAAACAAAATTTTTTGATGCTGTAGAAGGCAAAGATACACACTATAGTTACTGGTTGACATACTGCTAAATCAATACACAGCTTTTTTATTATATATAGATTGATTTTTTAGTTCTATCGTATGAGATGATGTATTTATCAACTTTATATCTCCGGATAACGATACATTTTCCATGAATTTAAAGGCACCTTCTATGTGCAAACTAGTTAAACTATCAAGTCTTGGAATAACTTTGAAATGAGTTAAATAATGATTTAAATTAAGATTCATTGCATCAAATGATATCAATGGCAATTC
>JAYOLY010000159.1:1530-2060 GCA_038120575.1 Rickettsiales bacterium | reverse complement strand
ACAATATTCAGACTGGAGAGTATGTGATGAAGTAAAACAAGGAAAGCCAGAATGGATTAATGAAGCCAAACGTCGAAGATTAAATTGTGGTTCTTCTACTTCACAAGTTTATTCACAAACCCCTTCTTTCAGACTAACAGATTCAGCAATATGTAATTTAGCCACAGATGGTAATTATGGGAATAAAACGTGGAGGACAAACAGTCATTCAAAAGAATACGTTGAAGAAGCTAAGCGTAGAGGATTAAGTTGTGGTGTTGAATATAATGAGGCAGAGAAGAAGAGGATAGCTGAAGAGAAAGCTCGTCAAGAAAGAATTAAGGCAGAACAGGACAGAATTAAGAAGAAAGAAGAGGCTCGCAAAAAGAAAATAGCTGAAGCCAAAGCCCGCCAGGAGAAAATAGATGAAGAGAAGGCTCGTCAAAAGAAGCAGGCTGAAGACGCGGCACGTAAGAAGAACCTCGCAGAAGAAAAATTAAAAATAAAACCGGCTAACGATGACGCGACAGGTTTTTATAAGGATATTATTT
>JAYOLY010000159.1:722-1520 GCA_038120575.1 Rickettsiales bacterium | reverse complement strand
TATTATTTCATATTTAAAAATAGCTAATGATATTGATGTTTTTCAATTAAGCGAGTTTTTTGAAAACAAACCTGAACCAAACAATAATTGGAATGTTGAAGACCTTAAAGCCTACGAAAAACTTAAAAATTTCATAAATAAGTCATTAAATTTTAGAGAGTTTCATACAAATGAAAAAGATAAAAGAGCAGAAGAAAAATTAAATCTTCGATTAGCAACAATTGATAAACTTGAGGATAACCTAGAAAATTTTGAAATCATTTTAAAAGAAAATTTTGGTAATGTCGAAATAACAAAACTTATTAGACAATATATTCTTAAAACAAGAGAAATAGTTGATAGTGACAAGTATAAACAAAATCTTGCTGATAACATATTATCACAAAATGAAACTTACTTAGTTACATATAAAATGAACAAAAATAAACTTATTGAGGTAGATAAATATTTAAATACTAGTAAAAATGAACTATCTCAAATTTTAAAAGATAATTTTGGCAACACAAAAGGGAATAAAGCTTCAAAACATCTAAAGGATATTGATAATGCTAGAAGTTTATCAGAAAAAACAGAACTAAAATCTGTAATTGAAAGATTTCTAAACCCACCACAAAAAATAGTTTCAGCACAAAAGCAAGAAATTGTCAAAATCACGTCAAATTTAAATTCTTCAGAATTATCAAATGTTGCTGATAATATAATATGTAACAGAGTTGATGAAGGAAATACTAATTATTTATTAGAAGCTAAACGAAGAGGATTAAATTGTGCCGTATCAGTGTTTGCTAATCAAAATAC
>JAYOLY010000159.1:0-712 GCA_038120575.1 Rickettsiales bacterium | reverse complement strand
TCAAAAATCTATAGAAATGGTTGATTTTAAAGCATTAGCAGAAAAACATGTTAAAGAAACAGAACTGCAAAACGAAAGAACAGAAAATGAATTAAAAAATAAATATATTTCTATAACAGGCAAAATCTCAGAAGTGGACAAAAAAGGAAGCTCATATGGGTATACAAAATATCTTTTACAAGTTTATCATGAAGTAAATTTTATTGATGGATTAGCTGCAACATGCGGTACTTTTTATGCCAAAGGCAACGAAAATAGAGTTATAGAAGCTTTAAAAATAGGAGATACATTTACAATGTCAGGTCAAGTGAGTTCTTATGGAGATTGGGTAGGTCTTCAACTACAAAACTGTTCAATAACTAGATAAAAAAATTATTAATTAAATTACTGCCATTTCCTCTAAAAGCCATAAAACTACAAATATCAAAATAATTATTCTAATAAATGTAAACATAAATTAGGTCCTTATAATATTTTAATAAGTTTTGCCACGATCAGCCTATCGAAGCCTCCCTAGATAGTAAATCTAAAACGTTTATTTTAAATAATATTTAAATTTTGAAATCTAGTCTACTATCTTGAAAAATTTTAAAATACTTTTAAAATACTTTTAAAATACTCAAGGTGAATTTGTTATGGATATGATACTTCATGCGTTTTATCTTATTAATATTCTCTTTCATATTATTGATTAGTAATAATTGTTTTGCTA
>JAYOLY010000158.1:0-2156 GCA_038120575.1 Rickettsiales bacterium | reverse complement strand
ACTTGTAGCTTTTTGAAGATTTCTTGTACGACTTAAAATATTTTGACCAGTTCCCAGTCTTGCAGGATATATATTAAAAATCATATTTATAAAATTATTATTTATTTTTCTAGAATGAAGCAGCTCTCTGGTCCTTACATATCCTCCAAGCAATTCGTCACCACCATCACCTGAAATAGCGACTTTAAAATAGTTAGAAATACTTTTGCTAATAATATACGATGGAATGGAAGAAGGGTCGCAATAAGGTTCATCAAATGAATTTAAAGCTTCTTCAATTGTGTCTAAACTGATATTTGAACTTATCTCCTCTTCTATATGGTTTGTCTGGTATTTATCTACAACTTGATTTGCCCAAGATGATTCGTCATAATTAATATTCTGATTTTTTACTGTAAAAGTATTTATTTTACGATTACCGTTCTCATATATATTTTTGATTATTGATGTAGAATCTATCCCTCCAGATAGAAAGTTTGCTACTGGTACATCTGACTCTAAACGATAAGTTACAGCATTATCGAAGTATTCAAAAAACTCTTCACTTTTTAATTTTTTATTAGAAACAAATTCTGCTGGGTTCCAATAAAGATTTTCATTTTTTTTGAAATTAGTTAAATCAATCTCAACATATGTCGCTGGAAGTACCTTATGAATATTTGAAAAAATAGTGTCCCTAAATGGAACTACTCCAAAATTTATATAATTTTGGATACCATTATTACTTATCTCAACATTTTTTTCATTATATATTAAAGACTTTAAATTTGAACTAAACTTGAATTGATTATTTTTTAAATAGTAAAATAATGGCTTTTGTCCAACTCTATCTCTTATTAAATAAGCTTTCATGGATTTCGCGTCTAGAAATAATATTGCAAATTGTCCTATAAAATTTTTTATAAAATCAATTCCAAAATATGATAATCCATTAAGAACAACCTCTGAATCTGAATGATTTGATTTAAAATTTATACCCTGCTGTTCCATAGTTTTTCTAAGTTCTTTATGATTGTAAATTTCACCATTAAACAACATAAATGTACCTCTATCTGCCAAGTACATAGGTTGATCTCCTAATTCAGTTAGATCTTACAAAACTAACATGAAATTTGATATGTCTAAAATTAAATTAACGTATGTATTTGGCCATGGACGACAAGAAAAAATAAGTAATAATAATTATGAGGCTAGAGAATTTTTTTACTCGTATTTTCATTTTGATAAATTAAGCAAAAAAATAGAAATAGTTGAAATGTTGCCTGAAAATGAAAGTGTGCAAGGTTTGAAATTAATTTTACGATTTATTGATAAGGTTTTGAGGAAAATATCAAACTTACCATTTTATTTTTGTGAGATTGTGAGTTTTAAAAACTTCAAAACTATTTTTAATTCAGAGAAGGTATTAATCACAAACGATAGATTAGCTATATCTCTTTTACCGATAATTATTTTCTGTAGATTATTTAGTAAGACTGAATTCTATGTAATAATTATGGGTCTATATAGTAAAAATAGAGATAATCAATTTGTTAGGATTGTCCAAAAGCTAATAATTTCTTTGCTTGAAAGTCAAATTAGTAAGTTGGTTTTTCTTGGAAAGGGAGAATTAGATTATGCAAAAATAGTTTCTACAAACAAAAAACAATCTAAGTTTATCTTCCTACCTTTTTCTATTGATTATGAATTTTGGAATGAAGGAAGACTTAATAATGAAAATTCAAATCAAATTTTATTTATAGGAAATGATGGCAATAGAGATTATGATTTTGTGCAAAAAGTAGCCAAAGAATTACCTCAATTTACATTTTTATTTATTTCTAAAAATCTTGATGAAAAGATTTTAACTAATAATTCTCAACTTGTTAAAGGAAGCTGGAATAATTATGAATTAACTGATTTAGAATTAAAAAAGATTTATAAAAATAGTTTTGCAGTAATACTACCTTTGAAAGACTCATACCAACCATCAGGCCAAAGTGTTTCACTGCAAGCAATGGCTTGTGGTATTCCAGTAATTATTACTAAAACAAAAGGATTTTGGGATTATAAAAACTTTATAGATCAAAAACATATTATATTTTGTAAAGATAATGATATTTCAGAATGGAAGGACGCAATTTTAAATTTAAATCAAAAGAAAATATTGTATGAAA
>JAYOLY010000157.1:410-2167 GCA_038120575.1 Rickettsiales bacterium | reverse complement strand
CTACCTGTCTCACTCAAATTTTTGACAGCTTTTTCAGATTAGCTTTAGCAGCTTTAGCACGGATCCTACGTTCTTCTCTGGATAATGTTGTCCAATGCTCGAGGTCATCATAGGTGCGACCGCACCCAGAGCAGAGTGGTGCATCAAATCCTTCTATTTCTATATACCGGCAGAGATTGACGCATGGAGACTTGCTGGTGTTCATAGGGGTAACCGTCCTTGTTGTGAGATTGAGATCGAAACCTAGCCCGTATAATTAAATACGTAAAGTACGATAGCTCTCGTTTATCCGCATATAGAGATTATCAGGCCTCTACCAACATTTCACACTACCTGTTTGATGAGTAGCACAGTTGTTAAGCTCGTTTATACCCTTGGTCGCTATCTACCGACGGGTGGGCTGGGCAATGGCCCCGTACTAATTATTCTATAGATATTTTTTTTTGTGTCAAGTTATTGACAGAAGATAACTATCAGATATACTAATCCTATGACATTAAAAGAATTCTATCGTACTATCTGTAAACTGTTTAATCGTGGTGAACCAATGCCATGGAAGTTTACTCGCCCGGATGGTTACTGGCAAATGTCCAAAGGATTTTTAAGTTACGATGAGTCAAAAGCTGTGAGTGCGTCTATTTATTTAAAAACAATAAAAGCAGCTAAAGAAGATAAGTTAGGTTATAAAAAAGAAAAGCAAATACCTAAGAGTAAGTTCAAAGTTCAAAACAAATATATAGGAGACTTGTATGAGTGAGTTAAAACCATTTTTAGTTAGATTGACACCACAAAGTGTTGAGCTACTAAACAAAGCAGCTAAAGAACAAGAAAAAACAAAAGCAAGTATTATTAATGATGCGATCAAAGCGCATCTAACTAAAGACTTAAATGCTAGACTTAATCGTCTATGAGCGAAACCATTACATTGACTCTACCTTATCCACCAAGTGTGAATAGTTATTGGAGAGCTAATGGACACAGACGATTTATTAGTAAACAAGGTCAAGAATTTACCATGGCTGTGTATGGTATAGTTAAAGAAAAAAAGTTAGAAGGATTCGGGGACAAACGTTTGGGTGCTAGTATTGTGATACATCCTAGATCTAAAAGACAGTTTGATCTCGATAATACACTGAAAGCAATCTTAGATGCGTTAATGAAGGCGGGTCTGTATGATGATGACAGTCAATTTGATTACATCGAGATTGTTAGAGGCGAACCGATTAAGGGTGGCGCAGCTACCATTGATCTTTATGAAAATCTTTAGGAGAATAAGTATGAAAAAAGTAAATCAAGTCTACATGACCAATGATTACGATATGTTTAGTTTTATTAGTGGCAACAGAGATGTAAACCTATTACACGTAGAGCGATTAAAAAAATCTATGAATGTTAAATACATCCCAGTCCCAATTATTGTTAATCAAAAACATCAAATTATTGATGGGCAACATAGGTTTATAGCATTAAAGTCACTTAAAATGCCTATCTATTTTGTTGTCGAAAAAGATTTGGATTTGAAAGATGTGCAAAGATTAAACACACATAGTTCTAATTGGACAGCAGATGACTATATGAAATCATATTGCAATTTAGGATATGAAGAATATCTTAAATACCGAGAGTTCAAAAATGAGTATGGTCTATGTCATAGTGATACACAGGCATTACTTACAGGTAATAGTGTAGGTGGCGGGCAAAGGCCTGCCTTCAATGAGGGGTATTTTAATATTACTCATTTAAACGAAGGAACGGCA
>JAYOLY010000157.1:0-400 GCA_038120575.1 Rickettsiales bacterium | reverse complement strand
CCTCCCCCTCGAAAAAAATACAAACCGCAAGCGTCGCGTAAAGAATCAGCTTTTCACGTTTTGAGAGCCGCTGATACATGGGCACAATTTGATCTTTTAATTTTTGAATGATGGGTATTTTAAAATTACTCATTTAAAAGAAGGAACTGAAATCGCTAAAAAAATGTTAGCTATTGGTGCATTCTATGATGGATATGCAAGGCAATCATTTGTCAAGTCAATGCAAATATGTTTTGATAATCCTGAGTATAATCACAATGAGTTTCTCAAGCGATTTAAGAGTCAATCATATAAGCTTATGGGTAGGTCAACTTATGGTGAGATATTACCTGTACTAGAAGAAATCTATAATTACAATAGACCTCACGCATCAAGAGTGAGATTAACTTTACTATAAGAT
>JAYOLY010000156.1:0-2194 GCA_038120575.1 Rickettsiales bacterium | reverse complement strand
CATCCAAATATCTTGAATAGCGGGTCCAATCACCATATCATCAAAATCTATCATATACACAGCATCATCAGGTCGATTAATAATGTTTCCGAAGTGACAATCGCCATGCAATAAAAAGGTTGAATAGGGAGTAAAAAGAGGTTGCGCTGAAGAGATAAAGTGTTGAGTGGCTGTTAAAAGAGGTGTTTTGTAGTGTTCAGGGATATGAGTTGAGTTTAATAGGGTGTGAAGATGAGATTGGGTAGCATGATGAGGTTGCCACAATGGTCGATCCAATGTTGAATACGTAGAACTAAAATGATGTAATCGGCCTAATAGTCGTCCAAGTTGTTGCCAATCGTCTTGACATAACTCTGACAAAGAACGCCCCCATTTTTTTGGGAAAAAGGCAAGATAAATCGAGTTATAGCAAAACAACGATTGTTGATTAAATGTAAGGGGAGCAATGACAGGAAACTCTTGAGATGCAAGAAACTGCAACAAGGCATGTTCTTCTTCTATTGTTTGTTTGCTCCAACGTTGAGGTCGATAAAATTTGACAATTAAGCGTTCTTTTGACGATTTTAATTCAATTTCAAATACACGATTAATATAACTATTTCGTTTTAGACAAATATTAGTTAAGGGTTGCTGAAGTATGGGTTCGATACAATCAAGTACACTATATTCGGTTAAAGCATTCCATTCAACAAGCATAAATTCAAGTATATCACAGCTCAACACATGAGGGTGTGGTCTTGAATGAAATCAAAAAAGTTAAGGGGTATGTGGGGAAACTTTTTTTCTACAAACAAGTGCTTGAGGTCTAAAGGTTTTTTCTTCAGGGGAGGTACTACCATCAGGAGTCCATGTATAGCTTGTTTTGTCTGTATTTAATATAGCTGTATGAACCGTTTCATCATTGAAGACCTTTATATTAGTACCACCGTCATGTTTTATGTAAACATAATGCCCACTATTGTGATCACTACCAATATGAGCAATAAAACCTAAAACTTCAATATCAGTACCCCCAATCTTAAATGTAATTTCTTTGCCTGGAATTTTTTGAACTTCAAAGAAATTTTTATCTATAAAACTCTCGGAATTATAACCTCTTGTAAGTTCTATCATAAACTCTTTAGAATCTTCAAAAATATATGAACGGGTTTGAGTATTCTCAGGCTGGTTAGAATCAGTAGATGGGTTAGTCAATCTATCAGCAGCATCTTGAAGGGTATTATCATTTGCGTCAATTCCTATATGAATATGACTCATGGTAGCAGTACGTTGAGTACTGAGTGAACCATTACGGAAATTTTCATCATGTTCAGTCACAGCAGATTTATAACCAAGAATATTGAAAAGTTTTACAATAACGTAACATGAGTCATCTTGAGCATTCTTGTTTAGTAGTTCAAATTTATTTATTTCAGCAATAAGTTCAACTAAATTGTTTTCATTATTGAAAAAAAGTTTTAGCATTGATAGCAGTTTCTTGGAATCTTTATTTAGAGAGTCAGAATTCATCTGTAGATCTTCTTCGCTAAGTTCATTAATATATTCTACAAATCCCTCCATTTGTTTCAATGCCTGCAAAGCTGCGTTTATAAAACAAGTATTTCCTAGATTTTTAAGACCTGTAGGAGAAGGAGCGGATTCTACAGCCGATATAAGATTTGGTGGGTTCGATTTAAGGAATTGTTCAACAGTAAGGTGGGAATCAGGTGTTGCAGATTGTTCTTGAGATTTTTTTTGTTCTGTGTACAATACATATTTATGAATAACCATCTCATTTTTTTTGCCTTTATCAAGTGTTTTAAACTGGTCCGATTTTTGAAGTGTTAGTTCAATCTTATGAGCATCAATAATCTGTTGTAATAAGTTTTTTAAGTCACCGTCAGAATCTGTTGCTTTTGTTAACGCATCTTGAGCAGCATTAATAATGTCTTGAGGCTTACTTTTTTTGAAAATGTCTTCAATTAAGTTATCGTTCTTTGATGGGCCGTGTTTATCTGGACTAGGACCGGATGTCGCATTAGGTACTACATCAGAACTAGGACCAGATGGTGGTAAGTAATCTTTCCTTGATGGGACGTGTTTAACTGGACTAAGACCGGATGGTGTTTTATGGGCAGCAGTAGAACTCGGTAGACTCACAGAACCACCCATTGTATTAATTCCAACTAAAAATTGAGTTGGATCTATATCAGTG
>JAYOLY010000155.1:0-2216 GCA_038120575.1 Rickettsiales bacterium | reverse complement strand
AAAAAATATTGGGCTATTAACACAAGTATATGGATCGTCAGTGGACGAAGATGAAGTTGGGTTACGTATGAAATTGATTTGGAGAGATTAATGAATCCATTAATATTAGATTATTTATTAAAAGCTGTGATTCAAACTGTTATAGGAGGGATATGTTTTTCTGTATGTCGATTTAAATGGATGCCATTACGAATTATTGCCGTTTTTTTTGGATTAATTCCAATGTCTAGTTATCTCATATTATTTTATTTGAATCAGGTAGGAACATTTGAATTTAGATTTATGTCACAATTTATCCCTGTACTTATACAAGTTGTTGATCGGTTTGAATTTTATTCTTTTTATATTTTAAAAGGTGGGGTAGTGACTGTTTTATTACGATTATTGTATGTTCGATTTATTAGACCAGAAGTTGAGTCTTTTCGATTTAAAAAGCTTAAAAAGGGGTTTATATCTAAAGATGTACGAAAGATTAATTTATCTTTTAAGGGCTATGATGGATGGTCATATATAAATCCGAAAAAAGGATTTTTTTGGGGAAAAAATCATCAAACTAATAAAGCGTTATATTTATCGTTTTCTGCATTATCTAAACACCTTCAAGTAGAAGGTCCTAGTGGAGCTGGAAAAACGGAATCGGTATTAAAACCGTTAGCGTTTCAAGCGATGGCAAGTGATATTCCATTAGTGTTTGTTGATGGAAAAGCAGATGCAGGATTAGCTAAACAATGTCATTTATTTTCTAAAGAGTGTGGTGTGGAATTTTTTAATTTTAATACGGTTGAAATTGAAGAGAATGGTGAGGTGTTAGATACAACACAAACATCTCATACATTTAATCCATTACTTTTTTCTAAAGATCCCGCAAAATTAACAGATGCGTTAGTTTTAGCTTTGCAATTGGAATCTAACTCAGACGCTAAGTTTTATATTGATGCTCAAAAAGCTTTTTTAATGACTTTGTTTGGTTTGTTTATTGCAACAGGGAAGGCATTTACGTTTATAGATGTTGTGGAGTTCATGAAATATGAAGATACTCGAGAATATGTATTTGATTTAGTTCGAAAGAAAGGAGATGTAGAACCTGTTGATGATATGACATTATTATTACGATCTTTTGATAAAAATTTATCTCAGTTATTGGGATTAAAAAATATTATTGAACAATTATTTGTAGCAGATAAAGTGATATCAAATTTGATTAATGTGTATGAATCATCCATTAATATTAAAGATATTTTAGATTCCAAACAATCTGTACTTTTTAGTTTATCAGCAGGAGATCGATGGCGATCAAATATGTGTATCGCTAAGATGATTGTATCTATATTGAATAGTTTGGTAGGGGAACAACAAGGAAAATCAAATAAAGATAATTGGTTAATTATTTTAGATGAGTTT
The DNA here is from genome assembly GCA_038120575.1 of Rickettsiales bacterium. GTDB lineage: Bacteria > Margulisbacteria > Marinamargulisbacteria. The sequence goes on along the minus strand of JAYOLY010000155.1, from coordinate 815 downwards.
GGACAATTTTCTACTGAAGCGATTAAACCATTAATTACAACAGGTCGATCAACGTCTACTGCCATTGCATTATCGTATCAAAGTAAAGAACAGCTAAATAATGTGGAGGGATTAGCAGAAATTGTTACAACTAACTGTGACGTTAAATGTATTTTCAAAAATCCAGGTCATGCCGATGAATGGGCTAAAATGGGTGGAACAATTGATTCTGTTAAACGAACAGATGTATTACAAGATGATATTTTTGAAACAGAAACACGAGAAGGCAGATCATCATTAAGACAAGTTGATGAATTTCAAATTGATCCAAACGTATTTAGACGATTAAATACCGGTCAATCTGTAACTAAATTTGCAAATAAAACAGGTGCAATGGAAATGGCTATTATTGATCATGCAATGTATCCATTACAAGAAGGGAATCATCCCAGATTTACTAATCTAGTTGATTCAACAAATGGATTATATTTGAAACAATTAAGAAAAGAAAAAAAAATAGCAACAAATATTCCTAATAATAAAATTAAAATTAAAAAAGAATTGCAAGAAGAGTTGCCATTAAAAAAAGAAAAGATAAAAGAGGAGCCTGCCGTAAGTATTCTTAAGCCGAGAATGTAATGGTTTCTAGAGACTCAACGTTTGCATTAAACCCATTTTCAATAAAGTCATTCAGTTCTATAAATTTATGAAGATGTTTTGTTCTAGATAATATATTTTGGTGATCAGAATTATTGAGATCAAAATCATTGATATCATCAGAATAATAATCAGAAAAATAGGTTAATATTTTATTTTTAATTGAGCTGTTTTCATAT
>JAYOLY010000154.1:1612-2228 GCA_038120575.1 Rickettsiales bacterium | reverse complement strand
TTATAGGTAGATTTTTATTAATAACTTTTCTTTTTAGATTTCGTGAATAAATGTTTTCGTTACCTGTAATTGTAAATATTATTAAAATTGATTCTAAGGTTTTTGCGGGTAAAATTTTTAATGCATCGATAATAATATTATGATTTTTATAAGAAAAGGCAGTTGCTGGAAATATAAATTTATTTTTTTTATATTTAGATACAAAGCCACTTAAGTTTTTTGAAATTAGTTCACCAACTGAAACAGTAGGGTGTATTACTTTTATCATTTTGTTTGCTATTCCAGCTTTTGAAAGTGATTCTTTCATCCACTTGGTTTGCACAATAACATTAGTAGCGTACTTCATATTATTTAAAACTATAAACCTAAAAACTTTTTGGTAAAACCATAGGCGTAATCCATCTTTCCATAAGCTCAGGACAAAATTAGTGAGAATGAAGGGTAAATGTAGGTAAACCAATTGGGGAATTTTTTTAAATCTGATAGGATTATTTTGAAGGTTAACAATCAAATCTGGTTGCATAGAGTTGATTTTTTTTTTCAAAATGAAGGTTTCGTAAATTAACCGTAATGGAAGGTACTTTTTTAAATTTGGATGCCTTAATACGGTAATGTG
>JAYOLY010000154.1:0-1602 GCA_038120575.1 Rickettsiales bacterium | reverse complement strand
AAAATATCCAATGAGCAGATCTACCGTATAGGCTTGCTTGTCGATACAAGTCTTGAATAATCGAGAGGCTGCCCGCTTCAGAAGCACGAAAATCAATCACAAGAATTTTTGGTTTTTGAAGATTTGTTTTATACACGATTGTAATTATCCTCATAACGAATAATATCATCCTCACCAAGATAATTTCCAATTTGGACTTCTATTAATATCATTGGAAGCTTGCCAGTGTTTTCCATACGATGCTTTGCTCCTAATGGAACATAAGCTGACTGACCTTCGGATAAAAGTTTTTCGTTGTCACCGATGATTATTTTTGCTGTACCTTGAACAACTACCCAATGTTCTGACCGATGATTGTGGCTTTGCAAACTTAGCGCAGCTCCTGGGTTGACGTGGATGCGTTTTACTTGGAAACACTCTCCTATTGCCAAGCTCTCAAACCAACCCCATGGACGGTAATTTTTAGGAAAAAGTTCGGCTTGAAAGATTTTTTTTTCTTTAAGTAGCTCTACAGCTTTCTTAACATCTTGCGCTCTATTTTTATGTGCCACTAGAACAGCATCAGCCATCGCAATTGCCACAATATTATTCAAACCTATGCCAACGATTTGTTGGCCGTTATTTTCAGAGCGAAGGAGGCTATTTGAACACTCAATTGCATGCGCAGTTTTGGAGGTTACATTACCGGACTGATCTGGATTGCTTTCAGACCAAACAGCATCCCATCCCCCAAGATCAGACCAATTTAAAAAATAAGGTACTACAGCTAAGTTCTGTGCTTTCTCCATAATAGCATAATCGATACTGATATTTTTTAGCATTGACCAAGGCTTTGTGGCTAGACGCAGAAAACCTAATTCAAGAGAAGCGTGATCAAATGCTTCTGAAACTAGCGTTAAAGTTTCTGGAGCATAGGTCTTAAATGCATCAAGAATATCTTGAGCACGGAACAAAAAGATTCCAGCATTCCATAAATATTTACCTGCTGCTATCATATGATTAGCACGATTCAAATCTGGCTTTTCAATAAACCTCACAAGATTTGATACGCCAGAAGCATCAAGTGTGTCAGGCGATAATTCTAAATACCCATAACCTGTTTCTGGACGCGTTGGTTTTATACCAAAGGTAATTATCTTACCATTTTGGATGTGTTCTAACCCAACTTTAATTGCCTCGTGGAATTGAAGAGTGTCGGGGATTACATGATCTGAAGGGGCAACAAGTAAGATTGCACTCTTATCCTTTGAATGTGCAAAAAAACTTGCTGCTAATATAGCGGCAGCTGTATTTTTTGTTTCTGGCTCAATTAGAATTGGACCCGGATCAATCCCTATTTTTTGAAGTTGCTGAGCAATAATGAAACGAAAGTCTGCACTAGTCAAAGTGATATGAGGCTCAAATTTTAAAATTTTAGAAGATGTAAGACGCTTGGCACTATCTTGAAACAATGAAGTTTCTCCAATAAGCTTAGAAAACTGTTTAGGATACGATTTTCGAGATAATGGCCATAAGCGTTTACCAGATCCACCAGCCAACAATACTGGATAAATACTTAACATTTTAACAAATCTTCCTTTTAGTGGAATGAATATTCTATAT
>JAYOLY010000153.1:1771-2235 GCA_038120575.1 Rickettsiales bacterium | reverse complement strand
ATCCAACAGCAGTCACTTCGACATTCGAAACAGGCACACTGACAATGACAGGAGAGGCGAGTGTCTCTCTCACTGGCGAACAATCAAATACAGCTATAGGAACCGTTGTTGTAGCTGCGGCTTCAGATGTAGATGTAACAGGCGAGCAGATTGACTCTAATTTAGGAGTTATTGCTACTCAAACAGATAACATTATCTCTGTCACAGGTTTTGGTTTACAGATACAAGATGGTGGAGCAACTGTTATAGCTAACGCTAATGTAGATGTAACAGGTCTTTTAATTCAGTTCTCAGAAGGAACAGCTCAAGGAAAAGGTAACGCCATAGTGACTCCTACAGGTGTTACATTATCTATTGTAGCAGGTAATATGAGATCAACCCCTTGGGCAAATGTAGTGCCTGGAGTTAGCGATACATGGACTTCTGTTAATACAAACGTAACGAATACATGGACCTTAGTGGCA
>JAYOLY010000153.1:0-1761 GCA_038120575.1 Rickettsiales bacterium | reverse complement strand
AGAGAAATTTTATAGAAATGGATAAAAATATTATTGTAGGTGTTCATACCTACATACACGATGGAAATATATGCGTGTATGATTTAAATACTAAAAAAATTAAATACATTAAGTTTGAAAGGCTTACTGAAAAAAAACATCAATCTTATGAGGATCCATCAATGTGGATAAAATATTTAAATCACCTTGGTTATGATTACTCTCAAGTAAGACATATTTTTTGTACAGAGGTAGTTTCTTTAAAAATGAATATACAAGGTTTAATTAGTATTGAAAATTTTCCTCAAAATATGTTAAAAAATTTCGATCAAGAAACAAAGCTGACTCTTGTGGATCATCACACAGCACACTTTTATAGTGCAAATTTTAGAAATGGTTTAGTGGTGGATGATATGGGAAGTCAGTTTGACACAATGACAGTTTTTAAAAAAAATCAACAAAAATTAAAATTAGAAAATTATACCCATGGCTCTTTAGGTAGACATTTAGATTACTTATGGTGGTTATGGTTTTTAAAAGATAAGGGCGAACCTGTAACGAATGCAATAAACAAAGCAGGGCATACTATGGCATTACATGGTTTTGGTGTAGATTTTTCAAATAAAATTGGAAATATTTCTTGTAGTAATGTCCATGAAGCTTTTGTAGATTTTAAAAAAAAATTTCAAAATAAAAAAAATGTTGAAAACGATTATGTAGCATCACTACATCATTATCATTATAAGAAAATAAGAAACCATTTAAGAATGATTTTTCATAAAGATGAGCATATTACTTTTACAGGAGGTGTAGGACATAATATTATTCTTAATTCTTTATTAAAGAATGATTTTCATAATTTTGAACCACAGCCACATTGTGGGGATGAAGGATTATCTATTGGGGCCTTAATGTGGGGATTGAGAAAAACTTATAATATGAAAACTAAGTTTTCTATAGAGGAAATGCATCAATATGATGATAATTTTGGCTACGCAAAAAAAGATACAACAAAAAAAGTAGCAGAATTATTAAGCCAAAATAAAATTGTTATGTGGGGACAAGGATGGGGAGAATTAGGACCTAGAGCCTTAGGTTTTCGTTCTATTTTAATGAACCCCTGTGCTCCTAAGGCAAAAGAAATTATTAATGAAAAAATAAAAAAAAGAGTTTGGTTTAGGCCTTACGGAGCTAGTGTCCCTGTTGATTCTTATAGAAAGTATTTTGAATTTGACTTCGAAAGTCCTTGGATGCTCTTTCAAGCTAAAGTTAAAGATCCTATAAAATTCAGTAATATTACTCATGTAGATGGAACGTGTAGAATACAGACAGTTAAAAAAAATATAAATCCCCCTTATTTTAGGCTTTTAAAAGATTTTGAAAAACTTACAGGTTACCCTGTTCTAATAAATACCTCAATGAATATCCCTGGAAAACCTATTGTAGGAACGAAAGAGCAAGCAAAAATAATGTTTGACAATTCTCAAGCTGATGTATTAGTTATAGGGAACGAGATACATACAAAATAGTTGTCTTATTAAATAAAAAGGATATATTTTAAAGAGGTTTAAACATGGCAAGCACATACTCAGATAGACTCAAACTAGAACTCATGGAAACAGGCGCTAACGCCAATACATGGGGAAATAATACTAATACAAACTTACAAACAGTTGATGCTTTTACAGCGGGTTATTTGTCTAAATCTGTTGCAGGTTCAGCTAACGTCACATTGACAACAAACAATGCTGATCCTACCGCAGAAGCCTCAAATAAAGTCAT
>JAYOLY010000152.1:0-2451 GCA_038120575.1 Rickettsiales bacterium | reverse complement strand
TTATTGACGCAAATATCAATGCCTCCAAATGTCTTAACTGTTTTTTCGATGGCTAATTCAATTTGATCTTCATAACGTAAATCTGTTTGAATAGGAAGCGCTTGACCTCCAGCTTTTATAACATCTTCTGCTGCGCTATAAATGGTGCCAGGAAGTTTTGGGTGATCTTCAACTGTTTTGGCTACAATAGCAACATTAGCACCTTCTGATGCCGCTTTTACCGCAATTGCATGACCAATTCCTCTTGAGGCTCCAGTTATAAAAAGTGTTTTGCCTTTTAATTTCACACAATTTTAATACCCATTTAAAAATAATATTAAACAAAAAATAAAGTTAAAAAATATAAATTGTTTAAAAAAACTTGTGCAAGACAAATTTGACAAATATCATATCAATATGATTCAAGATATAGTTTCTGATTTAATAATAAAATTATTTGTAAATTATACCATTTGGTTTCAGCTTTTTGGGGTGTTGTTATCGTTTTATTTAGGTTTAATTTCAGGTGCGTTTGTCATAAATAAACTAAGAGCCACTTTGTCATCTAAGTTAAAAGTAGAGTGGGTTTCAAAGATAGTAGAACCAATAGTTAAATTTGGATGTTTTATGAGTTGGTTTCTGGTTATATTTTTTTTGTTTAGTTTAGTATCTAGCGACAATTCGTTTTTACTAATATGTTTTCAAGGATCTTTTTTCTTCTTATGTTACCTATTACTTCTTCAGATCACAAAAAGCTATCTCATTTCCGGACTTATTACAGTTGTTGGATTGGTGCCATGGATGTCATTATACATTGATAAACTCAACATCTTACTTGAGAAAATAAATCTATTTTATATACAAGTCGGAAACATAAAATTAACGCCATTGGTTCTGTTCAAGGGCCTGCTATTACTATTAATTTTAGGGTGGATGTCATCTCATGCTGTTGAATTAAGTACGAGCTTTATTAAGAAAAATCGAAAGCTAAAATCTAACACAAAAGCATTGCTATCTAAATCAATAGAGCTCAGTATTTATTTTATTACCATTTTAGTAGGATTCAGTGTGCTGGGAATTGACTTGACGGTGTTAACTGTCATAGGAGGAGCTCTTGGTGTAGGAATTGGATTAGGTTTACAAAAGATTACTTCAAATTTTATAAGTGGAATCATCTTGTTATTAGAAAAGTCTATTGAAACCGATGACTTAATTGAGATGGATAACGGAATTTATGGTTTTGTTCGTAGTATAAGAGCCAGGTTTACACTGATTGAAACTTTTGATGGTAAAGAAATTATGGTGCCAAATGAGGATTTTATAACACAGCGTGTAACGAATTGGACTTACACAAATACAAAAGGAAGAATTGAAATTTTTATAGGCGTATCTTATAAGTCGGATTTAAAACTTGCTTATGAACTTATCCTCGAAGCCGCTAAAGAGCATCCTCTCTGTATTAAAGATCCTAAACCTGAATGCTTTTTAAGAGAGTTTGATGATAGCTCGGTGAAATTTTTACTTTATTTTTTTATTGAAGATGTCACCAAAGGAAGATATCAAACACAGTCTGAGGTTATGTTTTTAATTTGGGATAAATTTAAAACGCACCATATTGAAATCCCATTTCCACAACGAGATATCTACATTAAATCTGGCGAATTGAAATGAGATTCTATTTAAAAAGTTTATCCAAAAAAACAGGACTTCCTCCAGGAACTGCTGCCCATATTGGATCTTTTCAAAAAAATCCTATTTCAATGTCCCTTTTGACATATAATTCCAATTATTCACACTACAATGTGATTGATGATGTGAAAACAATTAAAGTTAAAAAAGAATATACCCAATGGATAGATGTAAACGGAATTCATGATGTAAATAAAATTCTTCAATTAGGCCATATATTCAAGATTCACAAGCTTGTTTTAGAAGATATAACAAATACAAGTCAGCTGCCAAAAATAGAAGAGACTCAATTTTATATTTTTATAATTATTAAGGCAATTTCATTCGAGAATAACACAATTCAATTTGAACATATTAATTTTTATTTGGCTCCTCATTATGTCATGTCTTTTCAAGAAAATATCAAAGATGTTTTTAAGACTGTTAGAAGTAGAATTATAAATAAAAGTGATAAGATTTTTGAAAAAAAAGAAGATTATTTACTGTACTCTTTATTTGACTATATTATAGATTCCTATTTTGAAACATTAAGAAAAATTGATGAGAGATTATCTGAATTGAATAATGAAGTTGATGTAACACCTTCACAAGAAACATTGATAAAAATTCAAACATTGAAAAAACAAATTTTATTGTTAAAAAGATATTTTTGGTACACACGAGACATAATTTTGCATTTAAAAAAATCTGAGTCCTTATTTATTTCACTAAAAACTAGAAAATATTTAACAGATTTACACGACCATATTGCACATATTATAGATATTTCTGAATCTTTTAGAG
>JAYOLY010000151.1:0-2463 GCA_038120575.1 Rickettsiales bacterium | reverse complement strand
CAGAGAAGGTGGCCGAACAGTAGGTGCTGGGGTTGTTACTAAGATTATTAAGTAACTAAGGATTTTATTACATGACAACAACAACTGAAAAAGACAAAAAACCTACTGTAGTTGAACAGAAAATTAGAATTAGACTTAAATCATTTGACTCTAGAGCTGTAGATAGATCTGCATCTAAGATTGTAGAAACTGCACATAATTCAGGTGCTAAAGTTGTTGGTCCAATTCCATTGCCAACAAGAAAAAAGAGATGGTGTGTATTAAAATCTCCACATGTTAATAAACGTGGAGGTGAACATTATGAATTAAGAATTCATATCAGATTAATAGATATTATTGATCCTCCTTCATCGACAGTTGATGCACTAATGCAGATTGATTTGCCTGCAGGTGTAAATATTGAAATTAAATTAGATTAATTATTTGGATGGTTACATGAAAAAAAGTATTTATGGAAAAAAAATAGGAATGACTCAGCTTATGGATGATAACAGCAATATTATCCCTGTTACTGTGGTTCAAGTTTATGAATGTCCAATTTTATTAAAGAAATCTACAGAAAATCATGGTTATAATGCACTTGTTGTTGCTTTTTCTCCTATATCTGAAAATAAGCTCAACAAACCAATAAATGGGATTTATAAAAAACTCAAACACAAACCTATGAAATATATGCGTGAAATTAGGTGTGACAATATTGACGATTTCAATGATATAGAATCTTTAACCATCAATCAATTTGAAGTAGGAGATGTTGTATCTTGTACATCAAAGTCTAGTGGTAAGGGATTTCAGGGTACTATTAAGAGACACGGTTTTTCTAGAGGTCCAATGTCACATGGTTCCAAAAATCATAGGTTACCTGGTTCGATTGGTGCTGGTACAGATCCTGCAAGAGTTTTTAAGGGTACTAGGATGGGCGGTAAAATGGGCAATTCAAGAGTTACTATTTCTGGTCTACATATTGTTCAGATTAATCTTGATAATGATTGTATTTTCATTAAAGGTTCCATCCCTGGAAAAAATAATACAAGAGTACTAATACAAAACTAAGGAAACAACAATGAAGTTTAAACTTTTTAATATTAATGACGGTACACATTCAGAAGATTCTATTAAATTAATTGTAAATAAGGATCCTATAAATTTGCATGAGTTTAATAGATATGTTAGAAATTCTTATAGATCTGGTACATCATCTGCAAAAACACGTGGTAAAGTAAAATGTTCCACTGCTAAGGTTTATAAACAAAAAGGCACAGGAAATGCGCGTAGAGGTGCTAAAAGTTCTCCACTTATAAAGGGTGGTGGCGTAGCCCATGGTCCTTCGGTTAGATCTTATAAGTTTAAGCTCAATAGAAAGTTTATTAATAATTCACTATCTAGTTTGTTCTCATCTGTATTGAATAGAATTAGTATAGTTGATAACGGAGATAACACTAAAACATCTGTTGCATCAAATTTTTTATCTAAATTTAATTCTACAAGTAATACTATATTATTAGTTGATGTAACTGATACAAATGCAATTAAGGCTTTTGGCAATTGTAAAAATCTATTTTTAATGGATGTTACAAAAGTAGAACCAGATTTTTTATTATCTTTTGATCAAATATTATCTACACCGAAATCTTTTAATTTCATTAAGGAGACTCTATCATGAATACTTTTGTTTTCAAGTTTAAAGCACACGTTACTGAAAAGTCTTCAAATATTATTTCAACTAACAAATTCACATTTATAGTTGACAAAGCAGTTAATAAAACAACATTTACTAATTTTATTGAGCGGCAATTTAATGTAAAAGTGCTATCTACAAATACGCTTAATCTTAAATCAAAAAATAGAAGACGTGGAAAAGTTATTGGGACTACAGTTGCTAGAAAAAAGATTATTTTAACTATAGATCCAAAGTCCAATTTAGAACAATTAAAATCTTTATTTTAGGAAATTATTATGGGAACAAAAAAAATATAAACCAAATACACCAGGACAAAGAACAAGGCAAACAAATGATTATGCCGATTTAACTAATACCAAAAAAAGTAAATCGTTATCTACAATTGTTAAAAGTAAGGCCGGTAGAAACAATTCAGGAAAAATTACAGTACGTCATCGAGGTGGTGGAAGTAAACGTTTTCTAAGAGATATCGATTTTAAAAGAACTAAATTTAATATCCCTGGTAAAATTGTTTCTGTTGAGTATGATCCTAATAGGTCAGCTTTTATTTCATTGGTTAATTACATAGATGGAGAAAAAAGATATATTATTTCTCCAAACAAAGTAAAAGTTGGTGCGCAAGTGTTATCTTCTCCTGAAGCAGCAATTAAACCTGGTAATACTATCCCTATCTACTTAATTCCTCTTGGTACTATGATTCATAACATTGAACTTCACAAAGGTAAAGGAGCCCAACTTGCGCGTTCAGCCGGTGTTTTTGCAGTAGTTACTGGTAGACAGCA
>JAYOLY010000150.1:0-2474 GCA_038120575.1 Rickettsiales bacterium | reverse complement strand
TATGTTCAAGACAGTAAAGATGTATAGCTCCAGCACCAGTAGAGTGACCCATCACTGATACGTTATTAAAATCTGCAAAGAATTCATTATTTTTTAGATAGTCGAGTGTATCTACAATATCTGTTGCCATAGCTGACATCACTCCAACTACATCAGATGATTGTTCTGATGTTCCAGTGTTAAAGACAGTACCACTAGGTAAGTCACTAAACATTGCAAGACCTGTGTGGTCTATGGCAACAACATAATATCCATTAGAAGCTAAATTCATCAATTGATCTGCAGCAAATATTTTCTCACCTGCCCATCCATGTGAATACACCAGTACAGGTAGAGTATTACTAATAGGCTCTATTTCAACACCAACGTTAAATGAGGAAAGTTGTAAGTGGTTTAAAATAAACTCTGGAATTGCAATCTCCCATGCACGGTTTAGATATTTCACTACAGATTGACCCCAGTTGCTTTGACTACTACGTACTAGTTGAACTGGTTTAGTTGATTCATCTGAAGGATAATAAATATCAACAGGAAGGCTTCGGTTCGTGTTAGGTTCAAGTGTACTAATTTCTATAAATGCATCCGGGTTTACTTTATCAAGATCAATTACAATTTGTTGAATTCCCACTGAATAATCACCATTTTCATTAGAAAATTCAGGAACTGGAAGGAAATAAATAAACAAACCTGATAAAACAAAAAGCAGTAGCAAAAATGTCATACTTAAAAATTTTATAAATTTATTTGAAAGTGAAAATTGAAAAGTGTATTTGATCGAAAAAACTATGAGTATGAAATATAAAGGCATGTATTGCCATTTATATCCGACAGAAAAAAATTGAGCTAATACAGTTAAAACAGCTAAATATAGAGAGTATAAAAATATTTTTTCAGATATAAACTTATGAAAAATTAATTCAAACGTTAAAAGTAATAATGCTATATCAAAAAAATCCATGAACAAAGATTAAGTTTATAAATTATTTATGAGTGTTTAAAATGTTTTTTTATCAATGATTTCTTTGTAAATCTCCAACTGTCCGTTGTGACTTGCTGTGTGATCAATTAAATGAAGAATAATCCAATGTAGTGTTGGATGTGTTCCGTTTTTACGTTTACTCGCTGCAAGATTATCTAATTCATTTTTTTCGATAATCTCATTTGTTTCTTTAATAACTTTTTTATAAGCTGCAAGAAGTGTCTCAGCTGTTTCATGTTCTTCAATTATATAATCAGCATCTGGAATATCGTCAGTCCAAGGTCCCCATACTTCTACACCATTAAAAATATTTTTAATCCAGTAATCGTCTGTATACATAATATGTTTTACAACACCAAACATTGATGTATTTGAATGTCCTAATTTTTTAATTCCGCTCTCATAAGATGTTCCTTCAATTTTGCGAATTACATAATCTCTTGCGTACTTAAAATGATTTAATAAATCAGTTCTCATTTCAGAGGTTGGAATTGGATATTGCGGTGTTTCCATGAATATAGACTAGTTAATTTATTTATAGTTTGTTTTATATTTATGTTTGTTATTATCCGCTTATGCCAAAAAATCCTTTAACCGTAGCAGAGTATTTAGAAATAGGATGTGGTAGATGTCCAAAAGGAAGTACTCCAGATTGTAAAGTACACAATTGGGTTCCGATTCTTAAAGAATTAAGATCAACAATACAAAACACAGATGCAGTCGAAGAAATAAAGTGGCATGTTCCTTGTTATACACATAATGGTAAAAATATTTTTATATTGAGTGCATTTAAAGACTACGTAAGTATTGAATTCATGAAAGGTAAACTTTTTAAAGATACTCAAAAAAAGTTAATTCAACGTACAGAAAATTCACAATCAAATAGATACTTAAAATTTGAAACTATTGAAGAAGCTAAAAAGAGTAAGCAACTATTAATTGATTACATTAAAGAAGCAATTGAAATTGAAGAATCTGGACAAAAAATTGTTTTAAAAAAGTTAGAAGATTATGAAGTCCCATTAGAACTAACTTTGGAATTTAAAAAAGATAAAAAATTTGCTGAAGCATTTGAGAAACTAACTCCTGGTAGGAAAAGAAGTTACTTATTGCATTTCAATGGCGCAAAACAAAGTGAAACAAAAGTGAATAGAATCATCAAATCAAAGGAAAATGTTTTTAATGGTAAAGGTTTTAACGAAAGGTAGTTCTTTCTTGAAAAGATTAATTAATTCTTTAAAAAGTATTAAAGGTTATGCTTTCCTTGATGATTAATAAATTCAAAAAATATTTTTCTCTCATACCTCCACAGATCTCTTTAATTTTAACTGCATTATTCATTGGATTAACAGTCGGAATATTTGTTATTGCTTTAGATAATCTTATAAATTTTTGGGAAGATTTTACTTTTTCATTAGATTCAAAATACTTATTTTTCGCCATACCTTTTGCTCTAGTACTTTCAAATTTATTACTTAAGAGGTTTCCTGAAGCA
>JAYOLY010000149.1:0-2532 GCA_038120575.1 Rickettsiales bacterium | reverse complement strand
TGAATTTTACTCTTGATAATTCAAATTTAATTGTTTCTGATGATTTTTTATTTCCAGTTATTGTGGATCCAAAAAAAAAATCTGTTTCCATAGGAACAAAAAATATATCTACACACATGCTAGATGTTGTTGGAACAGTTAATATTTCATCTGGATCAAATTTTTACGTTGATGGCTCTCTTTTTCAGGATACATTTTATTGGATACCTAAAAGTAATGATCCTAAAAAGTTTTTTTTGAATGCAGGAATTAAAAAAGTAAATATTAATCAAGCTCCAGGATTGTCTCCTTTCGATCTTAATATTAACGGAGTTGTTAATATATCTGATGGGATTTTAATGAGAAATGGAAAAGAGTTAACAGCAATTGATTCGTGGCAAAATAAAGGGTCCGATATTTATATGGAATCTAAAGTTGGTATTGGGCAGTATAATGTTTTGGATAGTTTGCATTTAAGAGGTGGTATTGTTGTTAGTCAGTCATATACAACCAATGTGCCTGGAACAATTTATTATTCAAGTAATGCTGATTTTGTAGGGGTTGTAGATGATGGGCAGGGTGGTTTTGAGACCGTAACATTAAATGCAGTAACAGGGAAGGGGGTTTTAAATACTATTGCTTTTTGGGATTCTCAAGAGCTCGTGAGTGATTTGAATTTTAGATATGTTTCTGAAAAAGACTTTTTTGGTGTTGGATCGTTAAATCCACAGTCGCATTTTGATTTGGTTGTACGTTATAGTAATAAAGATCTTGATGATTTAGCCTTGAATATTGTTGACAGTAACAATAATGATGTTCTTGAGTTTTTTCCTAATAAAGAGACCATTATGCAAGTAAAAACTCAGGAAGAATTTTCTCATCAAAATCCTGATCAAAAAATTGCTTTAAATGTTGAGGGTGTTTTTAATGCGGAAAACTATTTTTGGGGTGGATATGCTTTTTCTGACAGGATGTTGTCAGGTGAGTACTTTGTAAGATCTGCAAAAAATTTAAGAGATATTTATTATGACTTAGGTTTTCTTTCTATTGGTCAATTAAGAGCGACTTCTAATCTTGAGATAGGAAGTCCTTATTACGAGAAGCAGCAAGGTATTGTCACAAAAGACCCTGCTATCACGTTTACCATTGAAGAAGGATCTTCTTACACTATGGGAATGGATGCAGATTATACTAGTTCTTTTAGACTTGAAAAAGGTATTTCATTGGGTCAATCTGATCCTTTATTTGTTATTAAAGATAAGTTTTTGTCAATTGGAAATGATGACGCAAAGGCAAATTTACATGTTTCTGGTAATTTAGGGTTACTAATTGAAGGTGAGTTTGGGTTTGTTGATTTTAATTCAAAAGATAAGGATGTTCTTTTTTTGCTTGATTATTTGGTAGAAGTAAATTCTTCAGGTTCTTTATTTGCTTTTCTTGGCTATAATGCAGCGTTGAGATCTCGTTATTTGAGTTCTAATTTAAATGAGAATTTTGGAGAATCATCAGTTGCATTTGGACAAGATTCAATAGCTGAAGGTGTGTTTTCTGTTTCAGTTGGTTATGAAACTGATGCCTCAGGTGCTTATTCTTCTTCATATGGTTATAAAAATATATCTGATGGATATTTTTCAGTTGCATTGGGAAAAAATGCTCGAGCACGTCATGATGGTTCTTTTGTTTTTTCAGGATCTTCATCAATAATTGATGGCTCAGTTTTTGGTACGACAGGATCTAATCAGTTTTTGGTAGATGCAAATGTTGGAATTCAGACAAATTCTTTAAATAACTCTAGTTTGGCTGTTCGTGGTATTCCAATGTATAAAAATAAGTTAAGAGATAGTTTCGGAGAGTCAAAAGCAACCGAAATTTTTGAAAATTTAGTAGATGGTGATATTTTAGATGAAAATGGATATTATTCTAAACCTGATCGAATAGAACTAGAAAAAACTTTTTTTATTAACGATTATGCATTTGTTGTAACGATCAATTCAGAATTATTAATAGACGATTTAATTGCAGAGTATAAAACTACATCAATTTCTGATGCCGAATTAGATACAATTTTACCTACTGATAATTGGAAAGCTTTATATGAATGTCAAGGGCTAGACGGTTCTTCTTATTGCTCTTCTCGAGGTTTAAATGTATATAATTCTTGGTCTACTAAACAAATTGAAGATAAAGTTCAGCTTGTTGAAAATTTATTACGAAAGGCTGGAATTTTAGACTATTATGGTAACGATCATTATAGTCAAGATTTTGTAGATCAATGTTTACTGCGTGAAGATGATTTTACTGTTTCATCAGCAGAAAATCATTTTGATAAAATTATAGATATCATTGATTCGTTAACTTCTATTCAAGTAAGTAATCCTTATACTGCATTAAATGGATTCCCATATTCTTATGCAAATTCAAATCATGCCATTCATGTTATATATGGTTACAATGATTCTGTTAAATATGAAAATTTTTATTCCGATTATGGAGGTAAAGCAACAGGATATATTAAAGACAATATTTTATGGACAAAAATTTACGAAGATTTAT
>JAYOLY010000148.1:0-2538 GCA_038120575.1 Rickettsiales bacterium | reverse complement strand
ATAGTAATTGGTTGACATACTGCTAAATCAATATACAACTTTTTTATTAACTATAGATTGATTTTTTAGTTCTATTGTATCAGATGATGTATTTATCAACTTTACATCTCCAGACAACGATACATTTTCCTTGAATTTGAAGGCACCTTCTATGTGCAAACTAGTTAAACTATCTAGTATTGGGATAGCTTTGAAATGAGTTAAATAATGATTTAAATTAAGATTCATCGCATCAAATGATATCAATGGCAATTCTTCTGTAGAATCTTTTTTTATTAAAGATCCGTCTTTATTCTTTTCAAACAAATGAGACTGAATTAATAATAAGTCGGATGTTAATTTAACAGGTAAAAACCGCCTTCTCGGAACACATAAAATACATGATTTTTCAAAACTTCCTATAGCACTTCCAATAGCACTTTCAAATTGAACGACATCCCTATTGTTGATTTTTTTTTGATTAATGATTAATGACATTAGTAATTTTTTTTCTTCAACTAATGTCTTTAATGTTGGTAAATGGACCCATATATTATTGGTATTAAACAAATTAAAACGAGAGGTTGATTCAAAATCTTCTAATTCAGACTTGTCAATTTGAGCTCTTTCAAGCAACATTATTTCATCTTTGTTTCGTACAATGGTACCGCCTTTGATATCTTGTTTTGTTCTGGACGCCACCTCCATTAAAAACTCTTTTTTAGACTTAATCATGTAACCTAAAATAGTAGGATCTAATGAAGCTCCTATGTTATCGCTATTGGATATAAACGCATAATCTTTTCCCTCTGAAATAAGTTCATCCAGGAGGCCTGAATGAAGTAATGATAAGTAACAATTTCCATGTCCTGGAGGACACCAGTCAATCTGATTATTAAGTTTAAAAATTGTTTTATTTTCAGCATCCAAACGAGGAAGTCGATCTTGCAAAAATGTTTTGGCACTGATGTTTTTGTCTTTAAGATAATTGAGCGTTTCAGTATTTGTGTAAAAACTATTCATCAGCACCAGTGGTATTTTGGCCCTGAACACCCCATAGATGTCCCTAACCCTCCATTTAATTTCAACACAGCAATTTTATCTAAGTTTTCAATGCCCAATTTGATTGTATGCTCACAACTAATGGACTCCAAATTTGGGACATCATGTTTGGAAAAGGGTTGCATTTTGTCTAATGCAACTGTTTTACTGCTATTTTCAATCCAATCAAGGTATGAATCTAAACACCATTGAATGAACTTTTGACTAGCGTCATCTTTTTTAAGATAATTTAAAAACTCACTTAAATTATTATTTAAAATGCTATTTTTCATAATCGTGTTTTATTCTTGTCCTATGATATGCCAGAGTCTTAAAAATTTCAAAAAATTTAGCTATAATAACCTAAAAATCTCTAGGAGGAGAAAATGGTTATGACACTAATTGCTACAGATTTAAAAAACTTAGGGATTACAGATACCCAAGATGTATTCAAAAATTTAAATTATGATGAACTCTATCAGCACGAATTGAATGATAACCTTGAAGGATATGAAAAAGGGAAACTAACGAGTCTTGGTGCAATTGCCGTAGACACAGGTAAATTCACAGGACGATCTGCAAAAGACAAATATATCGTTAAATCGTCACAGTCAGAAAATAATGTATGGTGGAAAGCTCAAGGATCAGACAATCAACCTCTATCAAAAGAAGCTTGGAGCGATCTTAAAGATATTTGCACCACAACACTTAGTGGTAAGAAACTCTACATCATGGATGGATTTTGTGGAGCAAATAAAGATACTAGAATGTCAGTCAGACTAATCACTGAAGTTGCGTGGCAAGCACATTTTTTCAAAAATATGTTTATCCGGCCAACAGCTGAAGAACTAGAATCATTTAACCCAGACTGGACTATTCTAAATGCATGTAAAGCAACTTGCCCAGATTTCGAAAAATATAATATGAGATCTGAAACATTTATCGCTTTTAACATCGAAGAACGCATGTCTCTCATAGGTGGAACATGGTATGCAGGTGAGATGAAAAAAGGAATTTTTTCAATCATGAACTTTTTCTTACCTCTAAAGGGAATAGGGGCTTTGCATTGCTCAGCTAATATGGGTGATGATGGTGAAACAGCCTTATTTTTTGGATTGTCTGGAACTGGAAAAACGACACTTTCTGCCGATCCAAAACGTCAACTTATTGGAGACGATGAACATGGTTGGGACAATGAAGGTGTATTTAACTTTGAAGGTGGATGTTATGCAAAAACAATTCATTTATCCGAAGAAAAAGAACCAGATATTTACCGAGCAATAAAAAAAGATGCGCTTTTAGAAAACGTCATTATTGATCAAAATGGGCATGTAGATTTCAGCGATAATTCAAAAACAGAAAACACTCGTGTATCGTATCCTATTTATCACATTGACAATATTGTTAAGCCAACTTCCAAAGGGAGCCATCCTAACAAAATTATTTTTCTAACATGTGATGCTTATGGTGTATTACCTCCTGTATCAAAATTAACCAAAGAGCAAGCTATGTATCAAT
>JAYOLY010000147.1:0-2565 GCA_038120575.1 Rickettsiales bacterium | reverse complement strand
AATTAGACCGTTTTTATAAATTTTTAAATTTACTTAGTTCACTTTTTTTTAGGTCTTTTCTTTTACCTCCCGGAAAAATAACAAGATAGGTACTCTCTCTATTTAACTTTTATTTATTTTCTTGTTATCCCAAATTTGCACACTGTTTACATATTCCATATAGATTTCTTTAAAGAAAGGAAAACTATGAAAAAATATTTATTTCTATTTCTATCCCTTACCCTTATATCGGTGGGTGTTGCATATGCTGCTCCCAACGCCTTCATAGGTGGAGATAGTAATTTAAATTCACAAGCTATTGAAATAAAACATATTAAGTCTTTTGGCTTAGGTTTTGGTCAGCCATTAGGTGATTTTGAAGCTGCTACAGAAATTGCTGACTATCATCCAGGTTCAAAAATGTTGTATTCAACAAATGGTTATAACAGTCCTGCTACTGTTGATCGCTACGATTTAAGTGATGTAAATAATCCTACATTAATTGAATCGGTCAATGTGGGTATGGGTGGAGTAACCTCTGTTGCCATTTTCGAAAATTTATTAGCAGCTGCAGTTCCCTCAGCTACAGTAACAAATAATTTAAAAATATACAATATAGCCGATGACGGAGCACTTACTTTAGCGAAGTCACTTCGAGTTGGTGTTTTACCAGACATGGTCACATTCTCACCTGATGGGAATATGATTTTAACTGCTAATGAAGGTCAGCCTAATGATTCCTATACAATCGATCCTGAAGGGAGCGTTTCAATTATTGATATCTCTAAAGGTGTTGCATCAGCTACTGTTACCACTGCAAACTTTAGGGCTTTTAATAGCAATCCTTCTAGTATTAGAAAATCAGTTCCAACTGCAACCTTAGCACAAGAAGTTGAACCAGAATATATAGCAGTGTCTGCAGATTCAAAAAAGGCTTATGTAAGCTTACAGGAAAACAACGCTATAGCTGTTATTGATTTAACAACAAAAAAGGTAATTGGAATGTGGGATCTTGGTCTAAAAGATTATCGATATAATTGTATGGACCTTTCCGATAAAGAGACAAATATTGACTCTTCAATTAGATTCAAAACCAAATGCGCAAATGTTATGAGTATGTATCAACCTGATGCAATACAAGCATATGAGGTAGATGGTCATACATATATTGTCACAGCTAATGAAGGAGATTCTAGAGATTACGATGGTTACTCTGAAGAAGTTCGAGTTGCTGATTTAACATTAGACAAAGCAGCGTATCCAAAGCCTTTAACTACGGTTCTTGATACACAGTTAGGAAGACTAAAAACCTCAAAAGAAGAAGGTGATTTTGATGGTGATGGAGACGTCGATCAAATAATTGGTTACGGTGGGAGATCATTTTCTATCTACACTGCTGGTGGTATTCAAGTGTTTGATAGCAGAAATGAATTCTCGAGAATAACAATGGCTGATGGAACTTATCAAGATGGTAGAAGCGATGATAAGGGTTGTGAACCAGAAGGACTCGGTATAGAGGAAATTAGTGGATCAACTTATGCATTTATTACGTTAGAGCGTTGTAGTGTAATTATGGTATATGATATTTCCGATCCTAAAAACCCTGTATTTCAACAAGCTGTTTCAAGTGATGGCGATGTCTCACCTGAAACTGTTGTCATAATTAAAGCCGAAGATAGTCCCAATGGTGAGACTTTACTCATTGGTACTAATGAATATTCAGGAACAATTGCGATTTATCAAATAAACAATAAATAGAAAATATCTCCTTGTTTAAAAGCAAAAGAGCCTTGATTTATCAAGGCTCTTTTATTAAATAAAACAAAAAATGAGATGATTATAAAAATTATTATTACGCAAAATATCGTAAAAAACATATACAAATTTTTTAAAAAAAATTAATTTACCTTTGAACTATTTTTACTAATTGTTTAACTTTTTTATTTATATTCACATTGGGTGGAAAATGAATGTAGACATAAACATAGTATGTCCAACATGCAAACATCAGTTTGCTAGCTTTTTGGTAGTAAATGATGTGGATTTAATACTATGTACAAGTTGTTTCAGTGATAGCAAATTAGTAGCTTAAGTCAAGGGTTGGTCTGAACTTAGCCTTTCAGTTTCATCCCCTTTTGTATGCGGTGGTCAAGCCAATCCTTGACTTAAGCTAAGAATATATATAAATTAAATCATGAATAAATCTGTAAACACCAAATCCAGATGGATACTATCCAAATGCAGAGGTTTTAGAAGAGGTTAAAGCAGAATCTGAAGCCTGTTGTTAGTTATCTTTATTTAGATAAAAAGTTAAGAAAAATTTCTACAGTGTTTACCATGACGTTAATTTAAAATTATAGATTGTAAGTATGGGTGTCAATCATTTATATACATTTGGATTAATCAACATGAAGTTAAATAAGCACAGGAAGAAATCTAGTTATGAAAACGAAATAGAGATTGAGAAAACAGGTAATAAAAATTCTGCAAATATTTTCACTCTCACCTCTGAAGATTTGCGTTAATTAAAGACTGCCAATTAAATAGAAAAATTTGACAACATTGACTTTCAATTTTGAAAATTTT
>JAYOLY010000146.1:0-2567 GCA_038120575.1 Rickettsiales bacterium | reverse complement strand
CCCCTATGCATCGCTTAATCCACGCTTTAAAGTCAAAGATATATTAGATGAGCCTCTAATAATTAACAAAATTAGTAACAAGCAAGAAAGAATTAAAAAAATAAATTCAATGATTGAAAAGGTTGGATTAACACCTGAAGACTTAGATAAGTATCCTCATCAGTTTTCTGGAGGGCAAAGACAAAGAATTGGAATTGCTAGAGCTCTAATTCTTGAGCCTAAAATAGTGATTTGTGATGAACCAGTATCCGCACTCGATGTATCAATTCAAGCCCAAATTTTAAATTTACTTAAAAAATTACAAAAAGAATTTTCTCTAACCCTTGTTTTTATAACGCATGACCTTCGTGTTGTAAGACAAATAGCAGACTCTATCTATGTTATGAAATCAGGAAAACTTATAGAAGTGGGTAAAACTGATATAATCTTCAAAAATCCAAAAAATGATTACACCAAAAAACTTCTAAGCTCAATTCCAGGAAATATAAAAAGGTAAAAAAATGGCACTAGATATAAAAGATGATAAAGACTTAAACGAGAAATTTTCCTATTTTTTTTCTAAAAACAAAAAAAATATACTGTTATATGCTGTGCTATTCTTATTAATATATTTTGTAGCTATTTATCTCAAAGACAGCAGGGATAGTAAAATATTACTAGCATCATCTCTCTATCAAAAAGTTCAACTGACGCAAAATATTTCCGAGGCAGAAGCTATTGTTGATGAATTAAAAAGTAAATTTAGTAACACAGCTTATGCATCCAGAGCATCAATTTTCTTAGGTAATTTATATTTCAAAGACAGAATGTATGATGATGCAATTAAGTATTATATTTGGTCTAGTGAAAATGCATTAGAACATTCAATAAAATCACTTTCATATTATCAACTAGCACTTTGTTATTATATACAAAATGATTATGAGTCAGGCCTTAAGCTGGCCCTTAATATCGATGAAAAAGGTTTTACAGGATTAAAATATTACATGTTAGGTGATATTTATTCAAAGCTTAATAAAAATAAAGAAGCTCTTGAGAGTTATAAACGAGCTTTTGATTTTTATGTAGATAAAAATGACTTAGCAAAAGTTTTGAAGATAAAAATCGATGCGATTGGTCAAGAATAGTTTCTACCTCTCTTTAATATTTTTGCTTGTATCATGCTTTGGTCCTGTTAAAGAGCTTAAATACCAAATTGAAGATTCAAGGGATGACCCATCACTGTTTATTGATAACCCTGTTGATCTGGCTGAAATAAAAAATAATTTTGATATTAATATTGTTTGGAGCACTAATCTAAGTGGTGATGCAAAAAGAAATCTAACCATGGTTTTGCATGATGATTTTCTTTATTATGCGTCATACGATGGAAGAATTTCTGCAATTCATTTAAAGAAAAAAGAATTATCCTGGACTTTAAGCACTGGGAGTCTTATTACTGCTGGTCTTGAATCTTCAAATAATAAAATTTTTTACATTGATTATGAAGGTTACTTAGTTGCTTTATCATTATCAGGAAAAATTGAATGGAAAACATTTGTTGGTGAAGTTTTTTCACCTCCGTTATCGTTAGAAAAATCTGTAATAATTAAAACATCTAATAATAAATTTGTCTCATTTAATCTTATTGATGGTTCAATTAATTGGGAATATCAAGTTCCAAATTCACCTTTACCAACAAGATCATGGGGCGAGATAAGTTTTTCTAATAATATTATTTATGCTGGAGTCTCAACTGGTAAAGTAATAGCGCTTAATTCGGAAAATGGATTATTAATATGGGAAACAACTTTTAGCTCACCAAAAGGTGTATCTGAAATTGAAAGATCCAACGATACAACAAGCAAAGTAGTTATTGATGATTTTGTTGTTTATGCTGTCTCTAGTAATGGTAATATTTCAGCAATTTTAAAGGCAGATGGGTCGATAATATGGAAAAGGCCTTTATCTAGTTTTCAAGGACTTGTTGCAGATAGTGAAGGAATCTATGTAACACATAATTCTGGTTCAATTTATCGTTTAGATAAAAATACTGAAAAAGTCTTATGGAGAAATGCAGATCTTTTAGGAAGAGATGTTTCAAGATGTTTTTTGTACAAAAACTTTATAGTTGTAACAGATTATCAGGGCTATATTCATTTTCTTGATAAATCAAACGGTGAGATAAAATCAAGAATAAAAATTGCAGATGAATTAATTTTGCCCCCTAAAGTTTCTAGAGAAACTGAAAATCTTTTTTTAATATCCATAAGTGGCGAATTGTACGAATTGTCAATAGCCCCGAATAGTACAGGCAGTAATATTGACGGACTTAATTTTAATAATGATATTCAAAAAAATGAATCCTCTGATAACCAAGAGGATTCTTCATTATTAGACAGCCTTTTTTTCTGGGAATAATATGTATTCTGTTGCAATAATAGGAAGACCCAATGTCGGTAAGTCAAGTATCTTTAATGTTTTAACAAAGTCTAGAAAAGCCCTTGTGGCAAATATGCCAGGTTTAACGAGAGACAGACATTATGCAAAGATAAAAATCAATAATTCATTTTTTAGTATTGTTGATA
>JAYOLY010000145.1:0-2568 GCA_038120575.1 Rickettsiales bacterium | reverse complement strand
ATTTTTATTTGTTAATGCTCATGATTATGATAAAAAAGAATTTTGGGATCATCTTGATGAAGTTGATTGTGTTCTAACAGATGATGTTGTTTTTTTTCAATTAGCTCTAGCAAAAGCAATTCCAAGTGTGGGGGTGACGTTAGAGTTAGATCGAGAGGTATTAGGAGCTCCTTATTTATTGACAGATTCAACGCATCATAAAGACCTTCAAGACTGTATTTTTAATTTATTATATAAGGAGTTTGATCAGTCTTTTTTATTAGCGTTTCAACGTGTTTTAAAACAAGATAAAAGATCTCTATTATTTGTTGGTAATACTATGCTTGATTTTTTGAAACAACATAATGTCGAATGCTTACAATATAAATCTTTATTTGATTGTTTTTTTAAGGTCATAACTTTAGATACTGTTAACTATTCATCCATTATATTCACGACTGAAGAAGGGACTTTTTTAAATAAGTTGACTAATCGTTTTCTTCAACTTTTATTGAAAAGACTTTGTTTTTTTAAACAAATTAATGTGTATCATGTTCAATCAGAATTTGATTTTCGATATAAATTATCATTGTAATGTTTTTCTTCGGCTAGTTGCTATAGTATATTTGTTGTAAAATTTTTTTATGAAAAAAGCTGTGTTTTTAGACCGAGATGGGGTTATTGTTGAGGATGTTAATTATTTAGTTGATATAAATGCTGTTGTTTTTTTTTCAGGAGTTTTTGATGCAATTAAACACTTTAATAAGCTAGGGTACTTGGTTGTTGTGGTGACAAATCAATCAGCTGTGGCAAGGGGTAAGTGTAGCGAAAAAAAAGTTATTGAAATAAATGAATTTATCAAAGAAGAGTTGGCTAATCAAGGTGCTAAAGTTGATGATATGTTGTACTGTCCACATCATCCAGATTTTCAGTATAAAGGTGTTACAACGTGTTTGTGTCGTAAACCAGGAACGTTATTAGTAGAGAGAGCTATAGCATTATATAATATCGATTCGAATCAGTCTTATTTTGTTGGCGACAAAGAAACCGACATTCTTTGTGGTCAACGGGCAGGTTTGAAAACAGTTGGTGTAAAGACAGGTTATGGATGTAAGGGGTCTGCAATTATTCCAGATTTTTATTGTGATTCATTAGTTGACTTTTCAAAACAACTTTAATTCTAATTTTCTCCTTTAAATAAGTTCAGTATGACGGTATCATAAGATGATGGTTAAACAAGACTCTTTTTTTGAAAATTATAATAATCAACGTTGGTCTTTTGCTGAAGTTGATTCTTCAGTTGTTCAGCAAGCTACTAAGTTGTTTGATGTATCACCATTGATTGCAAAGCTTTTAGTTCACAATTTAAAATCTACAGATATAAATTATATTCAATCTATTATCTCTCCTGACAAAAAGCTACATGATGATCTAGATGGACTTGTTCCTGAAGATCAGTTAAAAAAAGCTGTAGATCGTATCAGGCAAGCTCAAATAAACACAGAAGTTGTTTTTGTTAATGGAGATCCTGATGCTGATGGTATTGGCGGAACATCAATACTGGTTGCTGGTTTAAGACAGTTAGGGCTTGAAACAAAGTATTTATTTCCTATACGTCCTACAGAAGGACATGGTTTGCAGATTCGTATTATTGATGCTGCAAAAGAAGCAGGGGCTAAACTTATTTTTACTGCTGATTGCGGTACGAAAGATGTTGCTGCTGTAGACTATGCAAATAGTTTGGGTATAGATGTAATCATTACAGATCATCATATTTTAGGTCATACACTGCCAAATGCATTAGCTATTATTAATCCGTATTTAAACAAAGAAAAAACACTTTTTTATGATTTAGCAGGATCTTCAATTTCATTTAAATTTATTCAAGCTGTTTTTAAATCAATGAAAAAAGAGTTTCCCGATTTTTTATTTGAATTTGGACTCATTGTCTCTGCATTAGGATCAATATCCGATCGTGTTACATTGCTAAATCCCTTAAATCGTCTAATTGTTTTAGATGGAGTGAATTTTTATCGTGATAGTGATAGGGAAGGGGTTAAAGTTCTGAGAAAGTTGTCAGAAGGTCATCATCTAAAAATTAAGCCAAGGCATTTGTCGAGAACCGTTGTTCCGCGCTTAAATGCTCCTGGTAGAATTGGAAATCCTGAACAAAATATTCCAGATGCTGGTGTTGTTGTTGATTTACTTTTATTGGGCAGAGGGAAACGAAATGCTAAAAAAGCTGAAGTGGTTCAACGATTATTTAAATCTGTTTTGAATAAAGATCATGAACTAAAGCAAGAATCTGCACGAAAAAATGAAGATGCCTTTAAAGTTGCCTTAGATGTAAATAATGTTAATGAAAAGAGAAAATATATTACAGCAAAAATTCAGGATGAAATGGATGCCTTAGTTGTAGATCAGGTTGATGTTGCTCATGATAGAGTCATTATTATTCAAGGAAAAAACTGGAACTCTGGTGTTATAGGTATTGATACGGATAGGTTAAAAGAGAGGTTTTTAAGACCTGCAATTATATTAACGTCCCAAGCAGGTTCAGATTATTTAAGAGGCTCGTGTCGAAGCATT
>JAYOLY010000144.1:0-2583 GCA_038120575.1 Rickettsiales bacterium | reverse complement strand
AATCAATGCTTTACACAATTGTAAAAAACAAGAAAACAACAATGGTAATGGTTATAACACTTGGAGATGACAAAATTAACGACATTAAGCTAAAGAAATGGCTTCAAGCAGAAACTTTGGTTCTATCTTCCGATGAAGATATCAAGCAATTAAACTTAAATAAAGGGTTTTTAGGGCCAATAAACTTGCCAATAGAGTTGGATATCATTGTAGATGAGGCTGTGGATTTATCAGCGAGTTTTGTCGTTGGGGCCAATGAGAAAGATTTTCATTTGAAACATGTCTGTCCTAAGCGAGATTTTAAATTCAAACAAATCGATATAAGACTGGCAAAAAAAGATGATGTTACACTAAGTGGTAATCCAATTGAATTTAAAAGAGGCATTGAGGTTGGACATATTTTTCAATTGGGAGACAAATATACTCGTTGTATGAAAGCATCTGTTTTAGATGAAAACGGAAAAGCAGTTTTTCCATTAATGGGATGTTATGGTATAGGTGTAGGTCGATTATTAGCTGCAGCAATTGAGCAAAATAATGATGAAAAAGGAATTATTTGGCCTGAGTCAATTGCTCCATTTAAGGTTATAATCATCAGCACAACTCACAAAGATGACGACATTGTAAACTGTGCAGAAGAGTTATATCAAAAATGTTTAAACAAAGACATTGATGCCATTTATGATGATCGGTCTGTTTCAGCAGGAATTAAGTTTAAAGATGCAGATTTAATTGGCTTTCCACTTCAGATAATTATAGGAAAAAAATGGAAAGAAGATAAAGAAATTGAACTAAAATATAGAAAAAATAATGATGTTTTTGTTGGAGATTTAGACGCTATTATGAAGAAATTGTAGACTAATTAATGAACATAAGCATGATACCCGCAATAATATTTATAACGGTGGTTTATTTTTCAGGAACAAATGAAATGGTTGTTGAAAAAAAAAGTCATCCTCAAGATGCAAAGTTAGTCTTTAAAAAAGATCATGACATAAATTTTTCAACCATTAATAGCCATCAAAATGAAAACGATAGTAGTTTTTCAACAATATATAATTTCATTACTAAAAAGTTTACTAAAATTGAAGACGAAGATGCTAAAAAAATTTCAAGAAATCTTGTTGATTACGGTGAAAAATACAAACTAGATCCTAAATTAGCTGCCGCTGTAATTGCAAGAGAATCCTCATTTAACAAAGAGGCTGTTAGTGAAACGGGGGCTAAAGGATTGGGTCAAATTAAAGAGTTTAATTTTAAAGACTTAAGTATAAATGACCCCTTTAATATCGATCAAAATATTAGTGGAACAGTTCAGTATCTTCAAAAAATGATAAAAAATTGGAAAAATATTCCTGAAAACATCACTCCAACAGAAAACGAGCAGGTTATAAAAAAAGATGAACGAGACATTAAACTTGCCCTAGCTTCTTATTTTAAAGGATTTACAGCAGTAAAAAATAGGGGTGTTGACGAAAAAACACAAGAGTATGTTGAAGACATTATTGAATACTACAAAGAAATAATTGATATTGAAAATAAAAATAACGCAAGTAACTAATATGCTATCTTCTTGATTTACAAATTCCCTACATTATTGTAAAGTTTTATAAAAAATTTGATTTATTGTTATTTATAGGAGGATTATCATGAGTGAAGGAACAAAATTAGGAGAAAAACAAGACAATGATTTGAATCTTGATAATCTTCAAGCTAATGAAAGTGAAGATTTAAAAGCTACAAAAATTGGAGATGTTTCTGATTTTGAAAAATCATTGTTTGATGACTCTCAAGACAACCAAAATAAAGATGCTAAGAAAGAACCTAAATCAGCAGAAAATAAAAGTCAGCCAAAAGAGACTTCTCAAAGTAATCAAATAAAAAATGAATTAGAGCTTCTTCTTGAAAAAGAAATGGAAAAAACAATCCTAGATTATCAAGAAGGGGATGTGATAAAAGCCGTTGTTCGATTAGTTGAAAAAGCTGGTGTTATCATAGATTTTAAATATAAATCCGATGGATACATTCCAAACGCAGAGCTTGGTATAAATGACGACAACGACACAGAAGTCTTGACTGAAGGTCAAACAATAAACGTTGTGATCGAGAAACTTGAAACAAAAGATGGCTACAGTTTGCTTTCCAGAAAAAAAGCACAGTTTGAAGAAATATGGGACAGCTTAATTGATGCAGCCGAAGACAGAGAGACTGTAAATGTACAGGTGATTTCAAAAGTTATGGGTGGATTAGTAACCAATTACAAAGGAATCAGAGGGTTTATTCCTGCTTCTCAAATATCTTTAGAAGAAGATGAAGATATGGAAGCTTATGTCGGTAAAACAATAACTGTTGCTGTTCTTCAAGTAGATAGACGTCGGAGAAAGGTTATTTTTTCTAGTAAGAATAAATCTAAAGCATTAAGTGGAGCGACTGCAAAACTCATTGAAGAACTAGAGGTGGGGCAAACACGATCAGGAAAAGTGACCAGCATTAAAGATTTTGGTGTATTTGTTGATATTGGGGGCATTGAAGGGCTTGTTCATATATCAGAATTATCGTGGTTAAGAGTTAGTCATCCAACAG
>JAYOLY010000143.1:1760-2622 GCA_038120575.1 Rickettsiales bacterium | reverse complement strand
AACCTTTTGTATCTTTAAAATAATTATCAATTGCTTTTACGGCACTAGAAGTAGCATAAGACTTATTATCTACAGTGCTTGAAACAGAGTTATCATGGACTCTCCAATGATATAGAATTTTAGGGATATGAACAATAGTTTCATCAGAACACCATTTTGTAGCTCGCAGAATTAAATCCCAATCTTGGCTTCCCTCATAACCTTTACGAAAGGATCCTGCTTTATAGAATAAATTTCTCTTTATGACTAATAGATGACAAAGGAAATTCTGCGCAGTTAGAAGAAGGGGGTTCCAATCTGGTTTGAAATAAGGATCCGAACGATTTCCATTTACATCAATCTTATCTTCATCTGAATAAATAATCTGAGCATTTTTATTATTTTGAATGGCAAAAAAGCACTCAATTAGACTGTGCTTACGAAGAAGATCATCGTGATCCAAAAAAACAAAATAATCACCTGTTGCAAATGAACAGGCTCTATTAGATGTTAAAGAAATATGCATATTACTCTTATTTCGGAGAAAACGAATTCTCGAATCGATTCTTGAGTAATTTTCAATGAGATTTAATGTCAAAGGGTTTTCGGAATTGTCATCTACTATACAAAGCTCCCAATTTTC
Source organism: Rickettsiales bacterium (assembly GCA_038120575.1). Taxonomy (GTDB): domain Bacteria; phylum Margulisbacteria; class Marinamargulisbacteria. The sequence continues at coordinate 2,000 of JAYOLY010000143.1, read as the reverse complement.
ATAAAACTGCGACATTACTGATTGTATGCACTCTGAAAGTAATTTGACCGGTGGATCGTATACTGGAAGTATAATTGAGAACTTAATAGAGTTATCAACTTTGCTAAGACTATTTAAATATTTTTCCTCGATCTTATGGTCGGAGTCATACTTGTTGATCCAGTGTTTATATGACTTAAAACTAGTCTTATTGTTCGTTAAATCCTTACAAAATGGATCCACAAATTTTCTTCGTAAAAA
>JAYOLY010000143.1:0-1750 GCA_038120575.1 Rickettsiales bacterium | reverse complement strand
CTGGTTGGCTTTTTTAAAATCATTTACTTGATTTTCCAGATTCAAAAGTTTTGTTTTTTCACAAAAAAGAAAAAGTTTGTTAATGTCTTCCTCATCTTTACTGGACAATACAAAATCGCTCTTTATAGAGATGTCATTGACTGATTTGGACAACTGAAGAACTCCTAAACCTGATCCAAACTTAAAAGTAAAAGTGGGGTAATCATTCTTCAATTCCTCCCACAACTTCCAAACTCCAAATCCTGGTTTTTTCTCAAGGATATCATGGAATAAAATAATGCCATCTCTTTTCATTTTGAGTTTCCATGTCTCCCAATCGTTGGAAACACACTCATATGAATGATTGCCATCAATGTGACAAAGATCAATAGACTTATCGCAGAATTGCGTAGATGCATTATTGAAATCGTCTTTGATAAGGTACGAAAAGTTGGAATAGTTTAGATGGTTATAGCTGATAACACTCTCATACACATCTTTAGTATACTTACCTGCATTGTCATCACCTTCCCAATGATCGATGCCGTAACATGTTGTGGGTAAGCTATTTTCTTTTACAGATTGACAAAATGCAAAATAAGAATCTCCGTGATGTACACCTAGTTCAACAAAACATTTTGGTTTTAATCTAAAAATTAATTCGCAAGCAAATGCTTTGTGCAAGTGCCAAGCACTAAATCCATTGAATTTAGGTTTAAAAGATAAAGCTCTTTTTAAAAACATCTGTAATTATTTAATGTTTTCAGCAACAAGAGATGTGTCTTTCCACAGATGACTTTCATCGTCGTAAATCTTGGGATTCCAGTCAGTTTCACAGTGTAAAACTTCTAGACCTGCGTGCTTGCACAAGGCTTTCATACCATCAGGGTAAATTCGCCAGCAATCCACAGGATATTTATGTTCATGACCGGAAGATGGAGCGATAAAAATACATTTTCCAGAACACTTTAATACTCTTTTAGTTTCTTCAAATATTAACCAAGGAAATTCACAATGTTCCAATGCCTGGCCTGACACGACTAAATCAATACTATTATCTTTAATTCTAGACCAAACATATGGATTTTGAAAGACATAATCTACATTTGGACCTTCCTGTAGATCAATTCCCTTATAATCCCATTTAGAAGGAGGAAAAATCTTTTTATAGGTTCCATTAACATCATAGCTACCAAAATCTAAAACACTTCGAATTCCTTCCCCACCTGAACACAAATATTGTTCAAATAATTCGGACATTTTTTTGAATGATGATTCATGCATATTATATTATTTTTTTTTAAATAGCCATTTGTGTTCCAAGTAATTCCGAAATTCTCGCAGTCTTTAGTGTTTTAATTCCCCAGTAAGAAGAATTATTCATAAGCATTCCTGGAATCTTGTTAAGTACTTCTTTCATCAGATTTTTTAATATAGGATTTAATTTCCTTTATTTTAAAAATACCTTCCATAATTTCAGAGTTCGACATTTTAAATTTCATGACATCATTAATCCAATGCAATATGTTGTTTTTTTTAAGAGAGCATTCGGCGAGTGCTACACAAATAAAATAATCCCCAGCTTTTAATGAAGGCATTATAAATTCGAAGACAGCTTTGTGTGAAGAACCAGAACAAAGAGAGTCTTGGTTTGTTTCACGAATTTTATCAGAAAAAATTTCTAAACCAAACTTATTTCTAATTATAAATCCGACCACTATATTACTAAGCCTTTCTTGCACTTTAAAATTAATCGTAAGACAAAAATAGT
>JAYOLY010000142.1:0-2641 GCA_038120575.1 Rickettsiales bacterium | reverse complement strand
ATTTTTGGCTACATTACTGGCAATTACGATTGCATTTTAGACACATGCTATCCCACCATTTGCGCCTGTTATTAACGCTGTTTTTCCTGAGAACGGATGTGCGGAGCAACGCATTACTCATTCCATATCACAAATTTGTTGTCTTCATGTATACATGCTTACAATAATCACTCAAGTAGGTTAAAAATCGCATGTCAATAAGGTAAATTTTTTTTAATATTTTTTAGTAAAATAATATGGAAACGATGCCATTAAATTAAATAATATTTTTTTAATTATAAAAAAATACAAAAATAATTACGGATTCTAAATCATTTAAAAATTTATTTAATTATTATGTTCGGAAAAAAATATATTAAAAAATCATTTTTTAAACTATTTCTTTCCTAAAACATTGAAGGAGACTGGGGTTCCTAATTTAACATCGGACGTTAGCTGCAATCCTATAATTTCTTCAAAATATTTTGGGGATATACCGTATCCAGGGCGTATTCGACGGATGTCAGAGCTAGTAATCAAATGTCCCTTTTTTAGGTCTTTTACAAAATATAGAGAGCGCCTAAAAACCGTATTTTCCTGTTCTGAACGAGCCCGATTTAGGCCTAAGCTTCCTTTTGCGGTCCATGCTTGGTTACATTCATCCACCAATTTCTTTAATTCTTCAGCCGTGAGTGAGAAACTTGCATCAGGTCCACATTCTTCATCATCAAGTTTAAAATGCTTTTCTATAGCAACCGCACCCATGCCAATTGCAGTCAAAGAAGCGATGTTATTGGTTGTATGATCGGATAATCCAACTTGGACACCAAATTTATTTTTAAGCCAAATAAGGTTGTTAAGGTTTGAATCTGTGGTAATGGCTGGGTAACTGCTTACACAGTGAAAAAGTAATAACTCGGCGTCAGTAATTTCGCGTACGGCGCGAACTGCATCTTCAACTTCGGCTGGCGATGCCATTCCTGTCGACATAAAAATTGGCTTATTATTTCTTGCGACATAACGGATCAGTGGAAGGTCTACAATTTCAAAAGATGCAATTTTGTAGGCTGGGGTATTCAAGCTCTCGAGAAGATCGACTGCAGTTTCATCAAACGGTGTAGAAAATATTGTGATGCCGTGTGTTAATGCATGTTTAAATAAATCTTCGTGCCATTCAAAAGGAGTATGCGCTTCTGAGTACAAATCATATAAAGAACGATTTGACCACAGTCCTTCTTTGATTAAGAAGTCCGGTAATTGGCTATTAATAGTCATCGTGTCAGGAGTATACGTTTGTATCTTTACTGCTGAAGCCCCTGATTTTGCTGCCACTTCAATTGATTTTTTTGCTCGATCCAAACTTCCACCATGGTTGGCAGACAATTCTGCAATGATGTAGGGCTTACTTAGGTTAGATATTTCTATATTATCAATAATCATTAAAATCTGTCCCCTAATTTAAAACTTATCTGAAGTTTTTGAAGTCTGAGGTTATCCATGATTTCAATTAATTCTTTGTTTGATGCAGGAATATTTATGTAAAAATAATCTGGTACTAAGGAGAGTTTTGCAGGTTTGGGAGTAAAATTTTTATCGATAAAATTGATACATGAAACGATGATATCGGAATCTGGGTTTTCAATATTTAAACCAATTGAGTTGTCGTCTTTTATATAAATAGTGCCTATGAAATTTTCATTTTTTTTAATTAAAAACCAAAAAAGGTATGGGTTGTTTTTTACAAAAACGTCATGTTCATTAAATGTAGGGAGTTTTCTGTGACTTATCGAGTGGGTTCGGTTTTCTAAAAGTTTAAAAAGGGCTTTTATTTGAGCTTCTGTTCCTTCAATTAGTTCAAATTCGTAAGTCATGAGGGCAGTTACTATTTTTTCTCAATTTTTAAAGTGTACTCGACGCCATCTAATTCAAAAAATGCAGGCCATCCGATGTTATTACAGACCCTTAGTAGATTAAACTGTTCTCTTAAAGTTTTGTCGGGATCTAAGCGGGAGTCATCAGGTATTCTTCTTCGGTAAAAAGAAGGTATGCCAACCTGTGTGGTTGGGGTGCATTCAGGGAATTCCTCTAAAAATTGTGTAATTAGGTCAAAGATGGCTCTTGCCTGTTTAAATCTCATTTCGTCGTAAAGCTCGGTTCCATCAAGTTGAATAAGACCCCTTTTGTAGATATCGCCATTGTCAACTTCTTCAGCTACCTCAAGTAGACAAATTGGGATTGTATTTTGACCCTCTAGAATTTGCCACTGCATTGGAGCGAACCCACGGCCTGCCGGCAAATCACTTGCGTGAACTACCAGTAAAAGTTTGTTTGAATTCAGTATTTCGCCTTTTAAAATTTTTGTGTAGCTAAGTACAAATACAATATCAAAATTCTTAATTTTCTTTTCGTCATAAAAACAATGGACATCATAATTAGGATTTAAAGAAAAGTTTTTCGGAAAATGTTCTAATATCCAATCGTTATTTTTATCAAATAGAAAAGCGATTTTTAACATCATTTATCTCGACAGGTAGTATATTTCATTGTTTTTATTTTTTGTTAAATGATTTGAAAGATTTTTCTATTACAAGAATATTTGCGTTGCCGTCCAGTGGCGGAGGGAGAGGGATTCGAACCCTCGATACGCTATTAACGTATACAC
>JAYOLY010000141.1:0-2664 GCA_038120575.1 Rickettsiales bacterium | reverse complement strand
GAGCTGGGGGGAACCTAAATACTCTATTAATCCATTTAAAAACAATAGGTTAATAGAAACTTACTGCTTAGTTATCCCAAAAACGCTCCCTTTTTAACGCCGCCAATCATTGGTTTCAAGTTCTCTAATATTAGGCCTAGGGTTGTAGATTGGATCGTTGTATTTATCATAGGTGCGCTGCGTACTTTGCCTTTGCTGGCCCTGACCATATGAATTAGAGGGTTCATAGACATTATAGTCTCTACTGTATTCATTCAACTTTCTTGCGGAATCTAAGTTGCTATCATATCGATAGGGCCTGCCCTCACCTGCAAAAATTGTTGCGGCAAAAAATAAAGTTACTAACAAAGAAACTAGTTTCATATCTAACTCCTTTAATCTTTAAGTGTTCGATAATAGTTTACGCTTTGAAATACAAGAATAGCAATAACAAATGCAAAACAAAACTCCTCAAAACCATCTAACTGATATCCTGAAAATAACCAATGCCACCAACTATCTAACTGAAATGCGTACCCATCAGCAACGTTATAAAAAAGCGTTGGAAACATTGAGAAAACAAGGCCAATGATAAATGACCAAAAAATTTCAATTGCTAACTTCATAACATCCTCCTAAAACTGAACTTCGCCCTTCTTACAATGACCCTCATGTAACTTAGTTACAGATTCACCAGTTTCACCACTCATACGCTTACTGTATTCACTACTGATACGCTCACTCCACTCACCACTGACACGGTTAATAAATAAACCATACGAACGATCTTTTTGATTGTATTTGAACTTATCGCCTTCAAAACTATACTCAGAATTGCAGCCATAATGATCTTTGCCAACTAAGCATGTGTATTCTTTAAATAAATCACTTGCTTTAACCCAAGCACGTTGAGTAGCATTTTCACCAGGCCTGCTTTTATAGTTCTTATCAATTTTAAAATGATAGTTTTTAGAGATTTTCCCCATATTTAAATTTTTTTGAGTCTTGGAAACTTCATTCCAGGTAATCCACTCAGCTTCGCCCTGACAATTCAGAATTAACTCTTCATACTCATAAGCGTAGCTAAAGATGGCCCAAGAAAGTAATGCAAATGTAATCAAATATTTCATATCTATATGATACATTTTTATTTTTTATATTGTGATTGTTAAACACTATTATGCGTAAAATGTCTATCTAAGTTATTGATTTTTATAGTTTTAACTCTTCTCTACTTCTAACTTCAGATAAATCGTTTTTAAATACCCAATCAAATACTTTATCCCTTGCATACTGATTTCTTAAACCTAATATGGTGTTAATTAGTTGGGATTTAGTTTTTACTTGAGACTCCCTGATGGTTACTTCCTCTCCTACGTCTATAACTGAAAATCTTTTTTCATTAGCATCAAGCTCAGGTTCAATAGAGTCACTATTTTTATTATTAGAAGAGTTATATAGATAGTTACATGGATAGTTAGTGTTACCCTGGTTCCCTACCCCTGGGTCGTCAGGTTCCCTAGTTGTGTCCTGAAATTCCCTATGGGGGGAATATGAGGGACTATGGAGTGGAAATTTGCCTTTATAAATATTGTTTAAAAACTGATTACCATCTTGTTTTGATTTAAATATTTTAAGCCACCCTAATTTAACAGCTATGCCTGTATATTTGCTGATGGTTTTTGTACAAAGTCCTGTGTCCTTTGAGAGACTCTCTCTACCTGGAAAAGCTTCTAAGGTATTAACATCCATATAAACATGCAGCGCATGCAATACATGCTTAGCTATTGAAGGTAATCGATCATCCTGGATGAAAGCTTTTCGCCATTTAAAATATGCGTTAGTCTTATTTGCCATCAGCGCCAGGTAGATCTAGGACTTGTTATTTAACCAAGCTTCAATATCAGCTTTGGCCCAAACGGTCACACTATCGGATATTTTGATGGGTTTAGGAAAGGTACCTTTGCTGCACCAATTATAAATCGATGCTCTAGATACACTTAATATCTGGGTTAATTCATTGACTCTATAAAACTTTAATTCTTCCATATTTGCCCTCGTCTAAATAAAACAATCTATGACTATTTAAACTGATCTGGGACTATGGGGAAAGTTAATTAACCACGGAAAAATCAGGAGTTTTATGTGGAAAAATTAGGATCTAATAATGACCTTATGACTTCAATCTCTTTTGGTGAAAAATCAGTCTGTAATAATGCTTTTTCATAAATAAGACTATCGATGAAATCTTCTTTATAAAATTTAATCTGATCTCTGAGTTTTGATGGCGAAATATGTTTTTCTGCGGCAACTGCATTAATTGCACTATCCTTCCCTGTTCCATAGATCATATAGCGATAAACAAGACTGATCGTATTTGGCATGCCGCCCAATTCAGCAGGCTGATTACCTTTCCTGCCCTGCTTACGATTATTAAGAAGTGCTTGATCTAAACTAATGTCATCTTCAGCATACCGCTTAGATATTCTTTCAAGATACCCTACAAACTCTTCTGATAATTCTTGCTTGTCTTTTAGGGCCTTCACTATTACTGCAAGAAGTAATCGAATCTGATCCTTATTAGCTTCACCAGACTCAATATGCGCAATGAGCTTTTTCCAATCCATTGGTTTTGTGTTTTTCATGATTGCAATTTTACAAAATTAAAATTTAATTGATTTAAAT
>JAYOLY010000140.1:1174-2673 GCA_038120575.1 Rickettsiales bacterium | reverse complement strand
TCTGAATATTGGTCAAATAAAAGCTGTTTTTTACTCATCTTTGTGAATTGATTTCATAAAATTTAATTTATTTTCAATTGGAGATATTGTTGGACGTCCTAAATTTTTTCTAGCACCTTTATTGACCAAAATTTCCAGCATAGCTGGTCCTTTTGAGATTTTAAATTCATTGAAAATTGAACTAAATTCATTTGAATTTGAAATTTTAAAACATTTTTTATAATTCAAACCCTTAAAAACTTTTTCAAAATTAACATTAAAACCAACAGTTGGTTGTCCACCAACTGAATCATGAGATCCATTCTTAATTATAATATGTTTGAAGTTTCTTGGATTTAAATCTCCAATAATTCCAACCGATCCTAAGTGCATTATTACAGCACCATCTCCATCAATACAGTATATCAGTTTATCTTTTCGTTGTAAAGCAATTCCTAATGCAATTTGATTTGCATGCCCCATTCCTCCAACAGTGAGAAAATCTCTTTCATGCGTTTGTCCAAGTTCTTTTCTAAATTCAAATAATTCTCTAGATGTTTTTCCAGTAGTTGCAACAACAATATCATCTGAATTTATGTTTTTAATTATTTTTTTAACAGCATCTTCTCTATTCATGTCAAAACTAGTCTTTAAAGAATTCTTCAAAGTATAGGAATTAAAAGTATTTTTTCTTATTAATAAAGCGCAAGGAGCAGAAGTGTCATTAATTTTTTTTAAAACTTTATTTAAGATAACTTTTGAATTAGAATAATCCTCAGGCAAAATATAATAAGGGATTTGTAAAGTATTTAATATTTCTTCACTTAATAAGCCTTGTTTAAAATGTTGAGGTTCATCTTTTTTTCCAGGTTCACCTCTCCACCCAATTACCAACAACATCGGAATTGAATATACACTATTATCTGCCAATGATAATAGTGGATTGACTGTGTTTCCTAAACCAGAATTTTGCATATAAACAAGTGGAATCTTATCAGTTGCTAAATGATAACCCATTGCAAGGGATATCGCGCCTCCTTCATTAGCGCTAATAATATGATTACTACTATTAGTATTATCAGTAATGTACGCACATAAATCCTTTAATAATGAATCTGGAACTCCTGAAAAAAAAGTAATATCATTTTTTATTAAATTGTTAAAAAAAGCTTTAGGGTCAATCATAATTTGATATTTCTTAAATAATTTATCATTATTAAAAATAATCTAGCAATTATGTCTTTTAGATCTACAGTTGATAAATAAGAAAAAATTGAGTTATGAATAGTATGTAAATTTAAAAATTTAAAAAATTTATAATATTTATAAGTAAAGTTTGTTTCAAGAATATCCAAAACCTCATTTACAACTATATGATCGTTAATAGAATAGTTGATTTTAATTGGTTGCTTGTTCAAGAATAAATTATTAAATTTTATTCTACAAATACTAAAAAAATCTTGGTCGCAGGCTATATTGCTAGTTGTTTTGAAAACAGCATATTTTTTAATTTGATTTAC
>JAYOLY010000140.1:0-1164 GCA_038120575.1 Rickettsiales bacterium | reverse complement strand
TAAATCGTCAAAAAAATGTTTTACATCTATCATTTTGTACCTGGAATTAGTTCTAAAATTTCTTTAATTGGCATACAATTGTCATCTACATCTGATGATCTCTCATTTGCTAATATTGATTCTGCAACTTTCACCATGGCTGGGTATGAAGATCTTAACATATGATTGGCATAAATAACAATATTAACTCCCCATTTGATAAACTCACTTTCTCTAATATGGTTGTAGGTAGAAGGAACAACAACAATTGGTGTCTCTTTATTTTCTAATCTAAACTTAAGACAAAACTCCTTAATTTCATCTCCACTTTTTTCCTTACTATGAATCATAATTGCATCTGCACCAGATGAAATATAAGCATGTGCTCTTTCTAAAGCATCTTCAATTCCTTTCCCTAAAATTAAACTTTCCAGTCTAGCAATAATCATAAAATCATCTGTTATTTGAGCTTTCTTACCTGCTGATATTTTACTAGAAAAAGCCTTTATAGTATCTTGAGTTTGTGGAACATCCGTTCCAAATAAAGAATTCTTTTTCAATCCAGTTTTATCTTCAATTATTATTGCAGATATTCCATTTCTTTCCAATGTTCTAACAGTAAAAACAAAATGTTCGATTTTTCCACCAGTATCCCCATCATAAATAATTGGTTTAGTTGTACATTCTAAACAATCAGTTAATCCATGCATTCTAGTAGTTATGTCAACGGCTTCAATATCTGGTTTACCTTTTGATGTTGAATCAGTTAAACTTGAGGACCACATTCCATCAAATTCTTTTATCATACCATTATCATTAACTTTAATGTTTTCCGCAATAAGTCCAGTGAGGCCGCTGTGAGATTCTAATATCCTTACAATTGGTTTAGCCAGAATTAATCTTCTTAACATTTTTAATCTAATATCTGGTGTGGTTCCTATTGATTTAAGTTTTTCATTAAGCAACGTAGAAGAAACCCCCTCTGTATAAGGAATATCTATAACTTTTCCTCCCCATTTTGAAATAACCTCAACTACGTTATCCCTAGTTTTTTTTTGAACTCCCTCTTTCCAATCATCTCCGTGTACCACAAAATCGGGTTTTTCTAATAATAGATTAGAAGTATAATCTAAAGTTTTTTGTGGAATTACCTTATTAACATTTTTAATACTTTCTATTATTAAC
>JAYOLY010000139.1:0-2708 GCA_038120575.1 Rickettsiales bacterium | reverse complement strand
GGACCATTGCCATCCATTGGTATTAGTCAGGATATCGTTCCTGGATCAATCCAGGTGATTAAACCTCAGGACGTGCAAGACCAATCCGGTGTCTCTCTTGCAGATTATCTTAACAATAATACTCAGGGTATCTCTTTTAACGAGGTGGGCGGAAATCCATGGCAGCCAGAAATATTTTTTAGAGGATATTCTGCTGGTTCAATTACAGGTAATCCTCAAGGATTATCCATCTTTGTTGATGGTGTTCGTGAAAACCAACCATTTAGTGATGTAGTGTTATGGGACACAATCCCAACTTGGGCATTAGCCGGCACTCAAGTTGTGGCAGGCTCTAATCCAATTTATGGACTTAATACCCTGGGCGGTGCCATTGCCATGCAAACTAAAAATGGTAAGTTGTTTAATCAAGGTCGAATTGAAGGCACTGTAGGTTCTTGGGATCGAACAGCCGGTTTAATTGAATACGGCGGAATTATTGAAGGCTCCAGTGTCGATTACTATTTCGGTTACAAACATAGCTCTGAAAACGGATGGCGTGACCATACCCCATCTCACCTAAACCAAGCGTTTGGTAAGATTGGCAATGACTATGAAAATGGTCGAATTGAGCTGAGTTATACAGGAGCTTCTAATAATCTAATTGGTAACGGTCTAGCACCAAGATATCTTTTAGGTGCAGATAATGAGGGTGTAAATACTATTCCAGACTTAACTGAAAATCGTTATCACAAATTAAATTTAACTTTAACTCAATTTATTTCTGATACAGCGATGCTATCTGCAAATGCTTACTACCGATCATCTAATCGATACACATTAAACGGGGATGGAGAAATAGAATGGGATGCGGGAAATATAACTAATCTTGGACAAGTTGTTACGGGAACCTCAAGATTTATTCATACCTATAACCCATATACCGTTGATAGTATAGAGGGCGAAACTCGCACAACAAAAACCAAACAAGACGCCTATGGCTTATCTGCTCAACTTACTCTGACCGATGATCTCATGGGGTATCAAAATCATTTTGTTACGGGTTTAAATTTTGAAACATCACTCATAAGCTTTGTTCAAAATGAGTACGAGGGATCAAATATCCTTGCCGGAAGAGTTATTGATGCAAAAACAGGAGAGTTTGGTAATAACACTGATCTTCAGGGAAGATCAGATACCTTTGGCCTTTATGCAGTTGATACATTGTCATTAAATGATCAATGGCATTTGACCGGCGGCTTAAGATACAACTACACAAAAGTGGATAACAAAGACCGTAGAGCAGACCAGAGTGGTGGATCACTTACCGAGGAGCAAAGTTGGGCACGTATTAATCCAACAATTGGTGTGACCTTTAAACCAAATGAGCGATATTCTACCTATTGGTCTTATAGTGAATCTAATCGAGCTCCAACATCTATTGAATTAGGCTGTTCAAATCCAGCATTAGCATGTTCCCTTCCAACACAGATGGCAGATGATCCACCGCTCGATGATGTGGTTTCTAAAACATATGAAGTAGGTGCTCGAGGAAACTTCTCAAAAGAGTTAAATTGGAATGCAGCCATCTATCATGCAATGAACCATGATGACTTAATGTTCGTAAGCAATAATGCACAAAACGGCTTAGGCTACTTTGATAACATTGGCAGAACGCGTAGAGATGGTCTTGATTTGGGTTTTGGTGGAGAAACTTTATTTGGTATTCAGAATACAGAAAAATTTAGTTGGAATGCATCTTATGGATATGTGAATGCAACATATGACTCTGATCTAGAGCTTACTTCAGATGCCAATTCATCTCGATCCAGATCCACTACATCTTTCAATACCTATGACGACGATCAGTTAGCTGATGATGGAGAGGCTACTGAGTTAACCGAAGGTCTGTGGGATACTTATAAAGCTATTTATGCTGCAGATGAGGGAATTGTTTTAAATGGTACGGATATTAATGCAACAGATGACCTTGCTACAACAGCTATTGCTGCAGGTGTGAATGCCGATGAATTTACAGAGTGGGTGGAAAATAATGTGGGTATTGCTGTAGATAAAATTAATGTTAATAAGGGTGATCAGCTAGCTAACCTTCCTCAGCATCGAATGAAATTTAGATTAAATTATGACTATAGTAACGATTTTAGATTAGGTCTTACAGCCTTAGGTTATGGCAAAGCCTATTTGATGGGTAATGAAAATCAAAAACATAATGGAGATGGTGAAACATCAGGTTATGTGATCTTTAATGCAGATGCTCATTGGTCCCCTGCAAAAAACTGGTTAGTTAGCTTTAAAGCAATAAATATTTTAGATAAAAATTATTATTCAGGTGGACGGTTACTGATGAATGGTTTCACTGGAGATGGAACTAATACACGCACCGGTGATGCTTTTAGAGGACCAGGTTTTGTTCCTGGCTCACCACAAGCTGCATGGATAACACTTTCATATCAGTTTAAATAAGAAAAAGGGCATTAGCCCTTTTTTTTTGCCTAGAGTAGAATCAATTTATGAGTTTAAAACTAAGATTAATATTAATTGTTAACTTTCTTTTATTTGTAGCAATCTTTATCGGGTTCTTTTCAGTGGTATTTACCTCTAAAAATGCAGTCAGGTCTGAAATTGAATCCTCACTCAAACTTGCTGAATTCTCTATCAAAACCGGGATTCAAAAAAACCCTGATCTCTATCTTTTTCAAGACAATCTATTA
>JAYOLY010000138.1:0-2755 GCA_038120575.1 Rickettsiales bacterium | reverse complement strand
TAAAATAGCTTGATAGGCGTCAAACATAAGTTGATATGTTTTATCCAGACAATCTTTAGACACATGAAAACTATAGGCATCTTTCATAGTAAATTCTCTTGCTCGCATTAATCCAAATCTTGGACGAATTTCATCTCTAAATTTAGTATTAATTTGATAAAGCGTTGTTGGTAGTTGCTTGTAGCTACGTGCATTTTTTCTAAAATAATCAACAACAGACTCTTCATTGGTAGGGCTCAAACAGAGTTCACGATTTGATCTGTCCTGAAAAGAAGTTAATAATCCGTCCATTTCAGTAAGTCTATTTGATTCTTCCCACAATTCTGCGGGAGTAACCATGGGAAGTATAATTTCCAAACATCCTATTTTATTTAATTCATTCCGAATAATTGTTGATAATTTTTCTATAGATTTCAGAAATAATGGTGAATAAGCATACAAACCAGCTCCTGAACGAATAATTAGACCTGCTCTGAACATAAGTTGATGAGAAATCACCTGTGCATCAACTGGAACTTCTTTAAGTGTAGCAATAAAAAGTTTTGAAAATCTCATATGACATGATTATAGTCATTTTTTTTTTATTTGAAAATCAACTTTGTAATTATATATAAAATTTACATGGCAATTAGATATTTTTTTTGTATAATAAAATATATGAAAGAAAAAATATTATATGGATCAATTGGGTTTTTAGCTATATTAATGGGAGTCCTACTTTTTAGAGTTGAAACTATTCATACCAAAACGAATTTAATCACCTCTCAGATCGAAGAAATGAAAGAGTTTACTGATGTTATGAAATCTTCCATCAAAAATAATCCAGTTGCATCTCAGAAACTTAACAATCAACTCAACACAAATAAAGTATATGACATCACAATTGGAAACTCTGTTGTTTTGGGTAATAAATCAGCACCGGTTACTATTATTAAATGGACAGATTTTCAGTGTCCTTATTGTGCACAATCTGCTCCTCTGGTTGACCAATTACTTGAAAAATATCCAAATGACGTAAAAGTTGTCATTAAAAATTTTCCATTACCTATGCACAGACAAGCTATGACTGCAGCAAAATATTCTATTGCGGCTCACAAACAATCGAAGTACAAAGAAATGTATAAAAAAATATTCATGAACTTTAGAGATCTTGCATCAAATGAAAACCTGCCACTTACATTTGCGACTGAACTTGGTTTAGATATGGAACAATTTAAAAAAGATTTTGAAAGTGTTACCACCCAAGAGTTAATTAACCGGGAAATGTACGAACTTAGATCGTCTGGCATGCGTTTAGCTGTCCCTAAATTTCTGATCAATGGAAAGGAACCTCAAGGTCCTCGATCAATTCAAAACTGGTCTTCAATTATTGATGCTGAAATTCGCAAAGCTAAGAGCTAGCACTTGTTAGTTCGCTAACTTTTTTCTATCATAATTATCTTATGAAATTTGTACTACCAAGAGGAACACGAGATATACTTCCAGATGAAGTATGTTACTGGCAATATGTTGAAAGTATCTCAATGGATATTTTTACTAGGTACAACTATAAAGAAATTAGAACCCCTATTTTTGAAAGTACTGATCTCTTTAACAGAGTCATAGGTGAACAATCTGATATTATTAAAAAGGAAATGTACAGTTTTCAAGACAAAGGAGGCAGAGATTTATCTCTTCGTCCTGAAGGAACTGCTCCAGTTGCAAGAGCGTATATAAGCAACGGTCTGAATAGACATAGCGGAGAGACCAAGCTTTTTTATAAAGGACCCATGTTTCGTTATGAACGTCCCCAAACAGGTCGCTATAGACAGTTTCATCAAATGGGTGTCGAACGTATAAATTGTAAACATCCCTATGCTGATGCATCTGTGATAGCAATGAGCTATCATCTTTTTTCAACTTTAGGCTTAAAAAATATTAAGATTTTAATCAATACCGTCGGATCCGAAACATGTAGACCTGTATTAGAAGCTAGAATCAAGCAGTTTCTGGCAAATAATTTAAAAAATTTACCTGATTATCTTCATGAAAAATTTGAAAAAAACCCTTTAAAAATATTAGACAGTAAAGATCCGTCAATTGAGACGTATTTATCAGGATTGCCTGATTTAAGAGATACGCTATCTCAATCATCAAGAGACCACTTTAATTTAGTGATGGAATATTTAGATTGTTTAAATATTCCCTTTGAATATAGTCCTAAAATTGTTAGAGGACTTGATTATTACACAGAAACAGTATTTGAAGTTGTTTCTGAAGATCTTGGTGCGCAAAGCAGTATTTGTGGTGGTGGTAGATATAATAATCTCATAAAAAATATTGGGGGAAAAGATGTTCCTGCTGTAGGCTTTGCATTTGGGATGGAACGAGTTGTTATGCTATTGCAAGAACAAGGAATTGATATTCCAAACCGACAAACGCATATTCATATTGCTCCATTAGATCCACTTTATTTATTAGATGCAGCAAAAATTGCTAAAGACCTTCGGTATGCTGGGTTTAGTTGTAGCATTGATTTTGAGAAAACAGATCTCTCTTACTCTCTTAAACAAGCCAACAAATTCAATTCGTCTCATTGTATTATTATTGGAGATGAAGAAATTAAAAATAAATCCGTGACTATAAAAAACTTAACAACTAGAACACAGTCATTAATTGATAACAATGCCATTATTGAGTACCTAAACAATGAAACCATCCTTTAATATTATTCCTGCGATTGATTTATTAGACCAACGTGTTGTTAGGTTAACAC
>JAYOLY010000137.1:0-2786 GCA_038120575.1 Rickettsiales bacterium | reverse complement strand
GCAACGGCTTTTTTTGTTGTTAGCATTTTATATCAATTCCTTTTTAAATATTTTAGTTATTTTTTAATTTTTTTTAAAAAAATAAAAGATTCATATTATTAAAAAAAACAAAATAAAAGTCAACAACAATAAAATACCTACTCCCAAACAAAAAACAAAAACATGTCTCTAACAATCTATTTCTAAAATAAGAAATTGCAAAATCAAACAGCGTTTCAATTCCTTTAAACACGTGTAATAATTAGCAAAAGAAAGTTTTTAACTATGAAAAAACATAAAGAAAGCATCATTGCTCAGAATAAAAAAGCCTATCACAACTTTGACATTCTGGAAAAACTAGAAGCAGGAATATCTTTGAAAGGATATGAAGTTAAATCAATCAGACTTGGCCACATGAGTCTCAACGATGGCTATGCTCGCATCATCAAAAACGAACTATGGCTTATAGGATCTCATATCAAACCCTACTCTCAAGCTCATTCAGCAGACAAAATTGACCCCATACGAAGTAGAAAACTACTTATCCACAAACAAGAACTCAAACGACTAATTGGAAAAGTTGAAGAAAAAGGACTCGCCATTGTTCCTCTAAAAGTCTATTTCAATAAAAATAGAATCAAACTTCAAATTGCTTTAGGTCGATCAAAAAAGCAATTCGATAAACGCCAAGCTAAAAAGAAACAAGATATTCAACGAGATATTCAAAAAAGTTTAAAACTTAAAGCTCGCTAAGCTAGCTTGCCTTGTCAGACGCGATTTATTGTACAACAATTCCATCTAATGCTATTCTAGATTTATCATAAATAAAGAGGTTTTGTTATGAAAAAAATAATTTTACTGAATATTTTACTTGCTGTCATAACATGTCAACTTCAAGCTGCCAAACTTGGATTTGCTGTTTTAGGCGGAACAACTCAATTTGAAGAAAACTTTGAGGATTCAACACATTTTGGCGTAAAAATTGCAACTAAATCCAAAATTGGGTTTATACTTGATGCAACAGGATACTACCTTGAAGCGGATGCATCATCTGCATCTACAGATCTTAAAGCAACCGTTGGCCTTGTAGGCATAACCTATAATTTTCCATTGCTAAGAAAACTTCAACCCTATGCAGGTATTTCTGCTGGTTTTGCAAAGCTTAATAGCGCTTTTGACAAATCTCCATCGGTGGCCTATGCGGCAAAAGCAGGAATTCAACTATCACCAAGTAGAGATGTCAATCTATTCATTGAAGGTGTTTATTTGAATATCGACTCAAAAACAACAGACTCTATTCAACCATTGCTTGTTTCTGCCGGAGTTGGTATTGACTTTGGTCGAGCAAAGAAAAACGCATTGAAATCAAAAAATCGCAAAGGCGAAGTCTATCCAAACAGACCTATGCGAAGCCAGCCTACAAGACGACCAGCGCCTAGACCACGAGGCCCACGAGGCTAATTGAATTCAACCTCTCAAAGCACTGACCTTGCCACTTTTGCAGGAGGCTGCTTTTGGTGCATGGAACCTCCATTTGCACACATTTTGGGGGTTTTATCTGTTTTTCCAGGATACACTGGCGGAACAGAAATAAATCCGTCATATTCAGCTGTAAGTCGTGGACAAACACATCATCTTGAAGCTGTTCAAATTGAATTTGATTCTTCAAAAATAGAATACACACAACTACTTGATATTTTTTGGAAACAAATTGATCCGACTGACGCAACCGGCCAATTTGCAGATCGAGGCCATCACTACAGTACCGCTATTTTTTATCATTCGGACACCCAAAAACATCTTGCTGAACACTCTAAACAACAACTTATAGATTCAAACCGGTTTAAAAAAGACATTGCAACGGTCATTCGACCAGCCTGCCCTTTTTACAAAGCTGAAGACTATCATCATTGCTATTACAAAAAAGAACCCACTCATTATTCTTTATACAAAACACATTCAGGGCGACAAGCGTTTATTGATCAAGCTTGGAAAGACGTTTAGTATTTTCTAATCCACACAATTTTTATTCACCTAAATTATGCTATAATCCTCAGATGAAACTATTTTTCTCACTTTTTTATATTAAAAAGCACCATGTTTATGCGTTGCTGTTGGTAAGTGCTTTATTTTTTTTAGGTAATGGCCAATTCGATTTATTCGATAACTCAGAAACACACTACACCAGAGTGACCCAAGAAATGGTCCAGTCTGGCGATTGGCTCAATTTATCGTACAATGGCAAACCGTGGTATGTTCACCCCCCTTTATACTTTTGGACGACGACGTTAATTACCCATATTTTTGGTTGGTCAACAGAAGTTCTTCGCTTTCAAGGAAGCTTATTCACAACAGGCTGTGTGTTTATGACCTATTTAATAGCATCACTATTTTTGTCCCCTGCAATAGCTCTTGGATCTGCCATTATTTTTGGAACATCGCTATATATTTCTATGATAGGAAAGTTGGCTATTTTTGATGCCCATTTATACTTTTTTATGCTGCTTAGCTTATTTATTATTTTGCAACATATCCATAACAAAACAATTCCAAAGTTTTTCATTTTGCTTGCAGGGATTGCAACAGGCCTTGGCGTTCTTGCAAAAGGGCCTATTTCTCTGGTTCATCAACTTATTTTTTTAGTTCCATATTTAATCTACTTAAAACAATGGCGTCATTTTCGTTCAGCATGGGTTTGGGCAACGATATTAATTTCTATAGCCATTCCAGCCCCATGGTATACACACCAACTCATTCACCATGGCCAGCCTTTTTTTGACCTTGCTTTACGAGATTATACTTGGTAC
>JAYOLY010000136.1:1780-2803 GCA_038120575.1 Rickettsiales bacterium | reverse complement strand
GGATTGCAAAGGGTCGATCCGGGACTAATTTACAATAATCTACCCTTTGAAATTGATGATGATATTGAGTCAATAAATTTTTCAAAAACAATAAGTCTTTTGTATAAAACTGGACAATTTAAAAATGTAATAATTGAGCGTGAAAACTCAATTATTTTAATATTTGTTAAGGAGAAACCTCTTTTATTTGAATTGAATTTCACTGGAACGGAGTTATTTCAACCAGAGGCTTTAAAAAGTGCTTTGGCACAAATGAATATCTCGAGCGGACTTGTTTTAGATGAATCTGATTTGTCAAAAGCTGAGAAAGAGATTGAATCGCAATATCTATCTCAAGGAAAATATACCGCCACAGTTAGATCTGAAGTTATTCCATTATCTAACAATAGAGTTAATGTGAATTTTATAATCGATGAAGGCAGAATCTCTCGTATTAAAGAAATTAAAATTATTGGCAACAAAACATTTGACTCTGATACTCTTCTTAGTGAATTAGAATCCAAAACGACAAATTTTATGTCATGGTGGAACAAAGATGATCGTTATTCAAAGCAAGTTATGTCAGGCGATTTAGAAAAGATAAAATCTTTTTATATGGATAGAGGTTTTTTAGATTTTAAAATAACTTCATCAGTTGTAAGTATAACCAAAGATAAAAAAAGCGTTTTTGTTTCTATTACTATTTCAGAAGGAAAAAAATATAAAGTCGGTAAAATTACAATTACAGGAAATCTCCCTGAAAAAATAGTTGCTTCAGATGTAGAGAAATTCATATTAATTAAATCAGGAGATTTATTTAATAGGAAACGAGTAAATGAGTCTTCTCAGGGCATATCAAAATATTTGGGTAATTTTGGTTATGCTTTTGCAAACATTAATGCTATTCCAGACATAAATAAAAATGATTTAATTGTTAATTTTAATTTTAATATTGATCAAGGAAAAAAAATATATGTTAGGCGGATCAATATTCTTGGGAACGATTCAACTAAAGATGAAGTAATTAGGCGTGAAATTAGACAA
>JAYOLY010000136.1:1147-1770 GCA_038120575.1 Rickettsiales bacterium | reverse complement strand
TTTATCAAAATCAAGATTAAACAGAACGCAATACTTTGAATCTATTAATATTGAAACTCCTACAGTGAGAGGTACATCTGATCAAGTAGATATTAATTTGGTTGTTAAGGAAACAAATACAGGTAAGTTCAGTATCGGCGCAGGTGTAAGCTCAAGCGATGGTCTGGTTGGCTCCTTAGGACTTTCTCAAGCAAATTTTCTTGGTACAGGCAATCGGGTTGCTACAAGTGTTAGCTTAGGAGGCGTTAATAAGGTTTGGAGTATTGATTTTGTTGACCCTTATTGGACTGATGATGGAGTATCCAGAGGTTTTTCAGCATATTATAGAGATTATGATACAAGTAAATTAAATATTGGAGACTATAAAACAAATAATTACGGAGTCGGTATTAATTTTGGTTTGCCATTAGACGAGTTTAAAACTTTTAAATTTGGCTCAACAATTGATTTTACTGAGCTTAAACTTTCTACTGACTCTCCTCAAAATTACCTAAACTACTGTAATGAAATTTCGGGATCCAGTTCTACGTCTTGTAATTCGGATTCACTTTTATTTTTTGCGAGTTGGGATGATAATAATGTCGATAATCCATTCTTTCCTACAAAGGGCCACAAGATAGCTG
>JAYOLY010000136.1:0-1137 GCA_038120575.1 Rickettsiales bacterium | reverse complement strand
ATGGGATATGCAGATAGCTATGGCGATAATCCTTTTCCATTTTTCAAAAATTTTAGAACTGGAGGCAAATCAACAATTCGTGGTTATAAGGAGGGTTCCGTCGGTAAAAAGACATTTGATTCAAATTCAGGTGATTGGGTTACTTATGGTGGAAGAAAAATGGTTAATTTTGGGGTTGACACATATTTTCCTGTTCCATTCATGAAACAAAATGAAGGTTATCGTTTAAGTGCATTTATTGACGGTGGCTCATCTTTTGAGGATTCAATTAATACATCAGATTTACGTTACAGTGCTGGATTAGGCGCTGTTTGGCTTTCTCCATTTGGCCCTTTAAGCGATAATGACCAAACTGAAAAATTTCAGTTTGGCATGGGTTCAAGTTTTTAATTTTAGGAGATTTTGATAATGAAAAGTTTTTTTATATTTTTAATATTATTTTTTAGTTTTGTTGGTTCATCATTCTCTGAGGTAAAAATAGGTTTTGTTAAAGTTGACCAAATTTTAAAAGATGCTCCTCAGGCAGCTGCAAGTAATAAAAAACTTGAATCAGAATTTAAATCAAGGACAGAAAAGCTAAAAAAAGAAATTGCTAATCTTAATGAAAAAGAAAAAGATTACAAAAAAGAAAGTATTACTATGGGTGATGCTGAAAGAGAAAAAAAACAAAAATCTCTACAGTTGGCAAGAATTGACATTCAAAGAAGTGAAAGAGAGTTAAGAGAAGATATAGATTTACGTCGTCGTGAGGAAATTAATAAGTTACAAGTTAAAGTTACGCAAGTTATTGAAACATTAGCAGAAAAAGAAAAATATGATGTAATTTTGTATACTGGAGTTGCTTACGCTAGTGATAAAGTTGATATGACCCCATTAGTTCTAAAGGCTTTAGCTGATTTAAAATAATAATGCATCAAATTTTTAAATCTAACCTAATAGCTAAATTTTTAGATGGAAAGCATGTTGGCGAAATTATAAATGTAAATAATTTTACAAGTCTGCTATTAGCTAAACAAAACTCAATATCTTTTTATAATGATTCAAAGTTTAGAGAAGATCTTTTAAAAACAAAAGCTGGTATTGTAATTTTAAAAGATTGCGATTTATCTCTTCGTAAGGGCCCATCCATTGTTGTTG
>JAYOLY010000135.1:0-2859 GCA_038120575.1 Rickettsiales bacterium | reverse complement strand
ACTGGTGGACCGGTTGTAGCGCCAGCTGCAGTGCCGGGTAGCTAAGTATGGAAGGGATAACCGCTGAAAGCATCTAAGTGGGAAACCCACCTTAAGATAAGACTTCCCATCTCTTTATGAGAGTAAAACCCCTTGAAGAACACGAGGTTGATAGGCTGAATGTGTAAGCGTAGTAATATGTTAAGCTGATCAGTACTAATCGGTTGAGGTCTTGACAGAAACGGTTTGTGGATTATAATTCTTTGATTGTACATATTATACTTGGTCATTATAGCGGAGGGGGTACACCTGTTCTCATCCGAATACAGAAGTTAAGTCCTCCAGCGCCTATGGTACTTACGGGTTACCCTGTTGGGAGAGTTGGTCATGGCCAAGTATAATATGTACAGATTTTTCTTTAATACAGTTGTTAATTTCTTCAAATAGATTTATACTTTTTTACTAATTTAAATTTTTAAGGCGGTTTTTATGGTTGCTACAGAGAACACGGCAGACACCCAGTCAAATCAACAAGAAGATCTTTTTGTTATTTGTGAAACGGATCCTAATACTATTACATTTTCTAGAGATTTAATTATTAATTTATATAATTTTAATCTAGGTAAATATTCTAACTTATCTGTACCTTATTCGACTATTAAGTTTGCAAAACAGGCTCGAGAACAAGGATATCGTCAAGTTACTTATGAAGTGTTTAGTCGTCCCGATAAATCATCTCATTTGCGTGCAATGCTTGATTTATGGGGATTCAGATCATATTCAAACTATTTATATACTGTTTGTGAATTGGGTTTTCTCGAAGGATTATTGCCAGTAGTAGATTTTGGTTTTTTGTCTCCTGATGAAATAAAATTTTTACATGATGTGGTTGCATTATTTAAATTACAATTCTTTTCTGATTATGACTATGTTATGAATAAGTTTGATGTTCGAGAATTAAATAGATCTTTAGAAATTCGTTTAAAATCTATGGAGTGGGTAAATAAGTTAGGATATGCTAATTCTGCTGGTTTTTTTGCATATTCGGGTCAAGATAAGTCTCAGATTAAAGATTGGCTCTCTATTATAGCTGACCTGCATAATCAATATGGAGCTATTCACGAAGTAGCTATCTCATCGCTTCCAAGAACTGTTGACTTTGATAAACCTCTTGTTTCTGTGGATGAGCTAAAAAAACTATATACTCTTGCTAAGGAAATTCTTCCTTCTGAATTGCCAGTTGTTTTTCCAAATGCTCCTGTTGATTTTTTTAAATATTTAATCGAGGATGGGGTGACTGATTTATCAACTATTTATAATTCAGTTTCTAAAGATGAATTTGAAAATATGGATAAGGTTTTTTCGTTTGCTGAATCTAAGGAAAAAACGTTATTACAGCGATTTCCGATAAGAAAAGATTTTATACAATCAGAAAAATATTCCAAAAAGTTAGGACAGGTTTTTGATACGTACAGATATCGAATTAAAAAACAATTACAGGAAAAACAAAAAGAGGCAAAGCAGTAGTTTATGACTATACCTGAGCAGCAGTCGTTAGCTGAGTCAGTTAATCCAACGCAAAAATTCTTAGATTTTTTTAGTGATCAATCAAATTCATTTGATTCTGTCATGACTACTTCAGAAAAACAATCTAATTTTTCAAATTTCTTTCATCTAGAAGGTGTAAGATACAAATTTGATGATCAAAATATTGAAACTATTGTTAATCATGAATCAAATGAGATTCATAATGATCAATTTGCTGATGATGATCTAACTAAATTTAAAGAAGAGTCTCAAGAATTATTACATTCAGCCCCTGTTTTTTTGAATATTTCACCGACACCAGCAACTTCATTTCTCGCTCAGTTGCCACAACATTTAACATCTTTTATTAACTATTTTGTTGATATTATCAAACAATACACGTCTATAAATGGAGAAGCTACAGAAATTCGAGCAAAGTTTGCGAGTATGAACTTAGATATTGTATTTTCTAATAATCATCTTGATCAGTCTATGAAGATTAAGTTGTTTTTAGGGTCTGATTCTCTTATTGATTTAATGAAATTAAATGAGGATAACCTTCATTTGTTTTTGGAACATAAGCTTGATAGAGATATTGATTTAGAGCTTGTCTTTGAGTCTTTTGAAGAGTCTAATCTTAATCAAAATGACTCTAATAATGATAACTCTGATCAGCCTGAACAAGAAAAGCCTGAGGAAGAAAGTGACGATATTTCAGGTTGATGGTTATGAAATACGTTATATTATTTTTGTCTCTATTTTTTTCAACTTCAATTTATTCAAATCAGTATGAATTGTCTTTGTTGTCTTATTTTAATTCAAAATATCTGGGTAAAACTATTAGTTGTACGGATAAAAAATATTCCAATTATACTCATAGACAACGAGTTAAAGAGTTATTTTATGATGATGAGCAGTATTATGTAATTTTAAGAAATAATGTAATTTGTAGATTTAATTTTTATATTTATGGACTTAATCGTACAGATTTAGGTCGAGAAAATAAGCCAAATGCAGACGGACAACAAGCAATTATGGATATGGAAAAATTTTTAAATTCAATGTTGCAAAATATTGGCGAGGGACAGGCTTCGTTGCCTAAACAAAGTGGTTTTTATGATATTAATCAAACTCAGAGTCAACAAAATGTTAAAAATAACTGGACGTCTAAAACTGTAATTCATTATACTAATTTAAATAGTCAGAAAAAAGACAAAAGTAAGGTTCGAGTTACAACTGAGGGACTTTTTATTGACTATTACAAAGTTGGGGTAGCTTTTGAAAGAGAAGTTAACAAAGAAAAAAAATAGACTACTATACTCAAGGATCACACGCTTGGGTTTAGCTATTGGT
>JAYOLY010000134.1:1184-2863 GCA_038120575.1 Rickettsiales bacterium | reverse complement strand
CAACAAATTTGCCATTGTGAAAAGCTTGTGCTTTAAATGGTTTTACTTGTGTATTGATTAATGAAGACATACAAACTCTCCTAATAAAAATAAATTGAGTTCGTATTTTAGGCAGTTATTTTATATATGTATAATTAATTATTATTATATTTTTGATAAGAAAAACTTATTATAAATTATTTATTTTTTTCGGCCATCATCTATCAATAATTTTTCTTGTTGCATTTCTTTAAGTCTTGCTTCAACCCTAGACTTTAGATAAAAATCGTCACTTTTAATTTTCTGAGCAATTCCTAACTGAATAATTGCTTCTTTAAGATTGAACTGATTATAGTAATATTCACCCATATTTGCATGATACTCAATATCTTTTCCTTCAGCTTTATAAGCTTTAGCTAATAACTTATATAAATTTGAGTCTGCTCTAAACTTTTTCACATATTGTTCAATACTCTCTTGTACTTCAATAAAATTATTCATAGATAAGTTCACTTCAGCTAAGCGATAAACATAAGCTCTGTAAAAAGGATGTTTAAGTAAAAGTTTTTCAAGTTTTAATTTTGCTTGTTCAAACTCACCCTTCTTTAAAAGTATATCTATCCCTAAAGTATCCACTAATGGATTTTTTTCATCTTTAAAGGATAAATATAATTTTTCAGCTTCGTTGATTTTGTCTTCTTTTAAATATGACAATGCAAGGGCAAACTTTTCTCCTTCCAAATTTACATATGTTTTATTCTTTATATTTAGCTCGAAACTTTTAAGGCTATTATCATTAGAATATAAAGCACGAACTTTACCTCTTATAAAATGGAAGTAATTTTTGTTTTTTTGATACCTGTATGGGTAGTCTTTTAACCTGTCAAGTATATCTGATACTCTTTCGGAAGTTATAGGGTGAGTCCTTAGATAAGAGGGAGAAGATGGAGAGTATCGATTTCCCTTCTGCAAGACATTAAAAAAGTCAATTGCAGATCCTACGTTATACCCTGACTTATAAAGAATATCTATTCCGATTCTATCGGCTTCTTGTTCATGTTCTCGAGTATAGTCTAAAAAATTTTGGACATTCATTGCTTGTGACGCAATCATTGCACCAGCTGCAGCTTGGGGATTTGATCTTGCTGCAAGAAGTCCTAAAGCCAATAAGAAAATACTTTTATATTTATCTCTATCTTGTTTTGCAATCACTCTTTGTAAATGTTTTTGGGTTACATGAGCAATCTCATGACCGAGAACACTTGCTAATTCTGATTCGTTCGAGGCACTAATAAATAAGCCGGTATGAACACCGATTAAACCACCTAGCATTGCAAATGCATTAATTGAATCATCTTTTAACACAAAAAAAGTAAAATCTTTTTGAGGGCTATCGCTATTATTAACTAACCTATCACCTAAATAATTTAAATAATCATTAATTTCTTCATCTTTAACGACATCTGGGCTTAAATGAATCTGATATAGTATCTCTCTAGCGATCATATTTTCTTGATATGGAGATATAAATTGGTCACTAAATTCACCAAGATCAGGCAAATTATTTGCCCATGATAGGTGGCTAAAAATTAAAAATATAATAAAAAAATTTTTGGATAATTTCATATGATAATTTTCTAGGAGCCTAATGAATGCTAACTCATTTAGATAAAAATGTAAATGCAACTATGGTTGATATT
>JAYOLY010000134.1:0-1174 GCA_038120575.1 Rickettsiales bacterium | reverse complement strand
TAACTATACGAACTGCATTAGCATCTGGGACTATTTATATCACTGCAGATATTTTAGATGGAATAAAAAAAGATTCCATTAAAAAGGGAAATATTTTTACCGTTGCCAAAATAGCGGGTATAAATTCTGCAAAAATGACTGATATGATAATTCCTTTATGCCACCAAATCCCGCTAGATTGTATTGATATAAACTTTGATCTGAATGAGAAAAATTTAACTATTACAGTATCTGCAACTGTAAAAACCTCTCATAAAACCGGTGTTGAGATGGAAGCATTGTTAGCAGTCAATGGATCATTAATTACAATTTATGATATGTGTAAAGGTATTTCTAAAGACATGAAAATAACCGATATTAAACTATTAAAAAAAACTGGCGGTAAATCTGGTGATTGGGAAACATCATCAAAATAAACTAATTAATTTATTCACTGAAGCTGGGGCCATTGAGATTCCGTATCTATAATGTCCAACGTTATAAAATTTTTCCTTTATTTTTTTATCCTGAATAATGATAGGAATATTATTCTTTGATCCTGGCCTAAATCCACACCAGTGATTTATAACTTCAAGTTCACATAATTCCGGAATAATTTTCTCCGCATTTTTCTTAAGCATCTCTAAATCTTGATCGGTTAAATTATCATCAAAACCAACATTTTCTAATGTGCTTCCTGCAATTATAGAACCATTCTTTCTTTGCAGAAGATAAAAACCATCTTTGAATAAAATATGGTCTAGTTGAATATTATTTGTATTATTTGTATTTTTATATTCAATCAACTGGCCTCTGACTGGGAAAATTTTATCTCGCATATCATTGTCCAAGTCCCGCGTCCAGGCACCTGAGGCTAAAATAAACTTATCGCCTGAAATTTTTTTTCCATTAGTATCAATAAAATTATTTTTTAAGTCAGTACTAATTAAATTATTTTCAAGAATCTGGACACCAAGATAATCAAGATATTTTTGCAGACCTAGGATTAATTTTTTTGGATTGATCTGATACACGTCATCTATCGTGATGGCGTCAAGAGATCTAAATTTTTCTGTAGAAAATGATAATCTATTCTCTCTTAACCATAATTCAATGTCAGTTAAATCATCAAGGATAACAGTCATTCCTGATCTTAAATATTCGATATCAATATCAAATTTAGAATTAAGTGTTT
>JAYOLY010000133.1:0-2903 GCA_038120575.1 Rickettsiales bacterium | reverse complement strand
TTTTTAGCCAATTAATATTAGATTTATCATTGGGTTCGCTGATGATTTTATATTTTGACTTACATGCAACGGCAACTGACTTGAGACTTTTTAAAAAACGAAGTTTAAAGAAAAAACATTCGTCTAAAATGTTTAGTAAAGTATTCAGAAAAGATACTAAACCCATTTTTCCCACTTGAAGTAGACCAAAACCCTTAATAAAAAGAAGCTTTTTGTTCACTAAAGATCCTGCAGCATCTATTTGAACAACCGCAGTCAGATCAATATTTTTCATATCACCAAGAAGCTTTATGTTTTTAGGAATAACAAAGCTATCTTCCTGAGTTAGAACTGCTACTTTTATATTTTTAGACATAATACTTAAACTGCCCCTAAAGATTAATGATTTTATTTGCGTATTTTAGCATTATACTTTCTCTAGAAAATCTCTTTTTAAAAGCTTCCCTGTCATAAAATTTTGGCCCACTACTCAAGATTTTTATCTTTTCAATCATCTTATCAACATCACCATGAGGAAATATCTCACAACCTATTATATTTTCTTGAATGAATTGAGCAGCATATCCTGATACGCCAGCTAGAATTGGTTTTCCAGTAGCTGCATATTCAAATAATTTTGAAGGAAGAACCTTTAAAAATGCATCTTTATTATTTAAGCATAAAAACAAGATATCTGCATTACTATACTCGATTAAGAGTTTATCTCTGCCAATCGGGTCACACAGCTCAACATTGTTAATTTTGAAATCCTTAATTGAATTAATAAGCTCTGTTTTTTTCCCGCCGTCACCAATTAACCTAATTTCTGCAAAATCCCTAATTGCAGATGCAAAAGCGGGAATTATATAGTGAAGTCCCTGACTTTCTCCAAAATTTCCAGCATAAGTAATAAGTGTCTTTTGCCGAACTAGTTTTTGAGAAAAATCATACTCCAGAAACTCTTTATCAATCCCGTTAGTAAATGTTGTGATTGATGACCTAGGAGAAATATTGGATATGTCTCTTATGAATCCATTTGAAACGACATTAATTTTTTCAGCTGTAGAAAATGTCCATTTCTCCAAAAGCTTGAAAACAGGCATTATGCAGGTAATTATTAATTTCTTTCGAACTACATCAGCTATCGTATCCGTAAAGATATCACGAATATCAAGGTATAAACGTGTTTTACTTTTTTTTGATATTGATGCACCTAATGCTGCTGTCATTAATCTAGAAGAGGTAGCAAAAATTAAATCATAGTTTTTATACCGAGTAATTTTATATACTGCTTTTGCATAATATAAAAAAGCTATCGCCTGATCTTTCATACCGCTTCTATGATTTGGTAACTTAATTCTATGTATAATGGTATTACTACCATCTTGGTCTGGAATGCTTTCAGGTCTGTAGGAAATATATCTATTAGGCATTGTTGTAACAACTTCTACAAAGATATCTTTAGTGCTTTGCATATTTAAGGCAGAAACTAGTTCGCCTGCCCTAAATGATCCTGCACATAGGTCAGGAGGGTAATAAAAACTTAAAAAAAGAATTTTCACTTTGTGAAGGTGCTTTAAAAAATTTAACTATTGGAAAATTTCAAACGAAATACACTCAACCCCTTTATCAAATTAATTTGGAGGCAAAAATTGGGGACAGATACTCCAAATTTTGGATGCCAAGTACTCTTTTCTAGTTCACCAATCCCATGATCGAGTGACCAAAGTAAAGTCTTATTACCTGATATTAAAAGAGTGCCGGATTTATGGTTTGGATTGACAGTAACTTTGACATCAGGGTGAAAATGAAAACGAGCTACAGCACTTTCATAAAGACCATCTACTTTATCTTTAACTAAAAGTTCACTTTCATTTATTATCCAGCTTCTCCTATGTAATGGTTTGCCTTTTAATCGACAATATCCGTCTTGAGAGCAATGAACTTCTATCAGGTTTTCTAAATTAAATTCATTAATTTGTAAGTTTTGTGGATATGACCTGCGAGCTACCCTGAAACCACTCCAAACCTCTGAAGAATCCTCACCATTTATCAAAACTGTATTATGCGAACTGGTTCCTCTTTGGCGAAGTCTATCAATGGATGCCTTGTAACAAGATGTTCCAGAATTCACCAAAACTCTTTGTGTATCAACAGAAAATTCAAAACTTAGAGTATCAGCATGAGCATGGCCTGGAAGCCAATCAGGGCCAATTTTTGCAACATCAATTATAGCAACCGTATTAGCATTTCTAATTCGAATATATCCACTGTCTCTAAATATATTTAATTTTCTGTAAGTTGCTTGTGTAGGTTCGATTCCCAATCTTTTACAATATTCATCTAATTCTGAAAAGCTCGGAGCAACGTCAAAAGCCGAGTCGTTAAAGAAACTGATTTCACCGTCAGGGTGACACATATTTCTTAGCCAATAATGCATGGATTTGGCTATATCAGGTAAAATAGAAATTATCAAATGTTGTTCTTTTGTTAACTTTTTTGAGAAAGTTTTTGTAATGTTTAGGATATCTAAAACATCCTCAAAAGCCAACGCATGATACATCGTACTAAGCTCAAAATGTCCACCGTCGGGTAATATTTGGACTTTTAATTCACGCTCAAGAATTTTGAGGCCTTTTTTTAACCACCTATTTGCTTCAATACCTTCGAAAAATAATCCGCCAAAAACTAACGCTTTTGCATTTGAAAATAGATGATTTCCTAACAAGTGATACTCTAACCTTTTTTCTAGCCAACGTAGTTGAATAACAAGACTATGCAAGGCAGTAAAACTAAGTTTATTACCCCTTAGGTGCCATTTAATCCAGTTTACTGTTCGTAAGGATGTTGGATAGGGTTCCCATGAAGTTCCTAAACATGGAGGGTTGTCGGTTATCCATTTATTTATTAATTTTATATATTTT
>JAYOLY010000132.1:0-2966 GCA_038120575.1 Rickettsiales bacterium | reverse complement strand
ATCTAAACTATACTGAGATTTAGATGACAATCTATTTCTAAAATACGAAAAAAACCGAATAAACTCGTCATCTATTTCGCCAAAAATAAACGTATCCACTGTTCCACTATCCCAGCCAATACGAACTCGATTATCTTCTGTAATAAACGAATTAATAACGGGAACCAACACACCGCCAACCATAGACAACACTAAAAGCATACTCGCTTGAAAAAAAACAACCTGATCTTTATTAGATTTAAATGAATCAGCTAAAAATAAATCATCATGCGAATGTAATGTAGCATAAAATGCATTAAACGATGGAGAACGATCTGTAAAAACATACTCAACCTTATCTAATTGGGTCGTCACAGATTGTAGTAAAGCAGTAGAAACAGGAAGAGATTCAATCATAAAAAAGCATTACTTTGCCTGAGCGGCTTTTTGTATGCCTTCGAGCTCTAAAAATTTATTAACATCTAATGTTTTTAAATCAATACTATTCCCTGATCCTGATGGTAACAAAAATATTTTCTTGCCGTTTAAAGCCTCTGCCATTTTAAGTTTCACCATCACTTTTCCACCTTGAATCGCTAAAGCTTCATTTAACTTTTTAATCCCTTCAGATTCAGCTACACCTTCTGCTTCAATGGCTTTAGCAATACTAGTTTGTTGATTATAATAAGCATCTGCGGAAATAACTTGTTTGGCATAATCACCATCTGCAGCAGCTATTTTTTGAAACACATCTCCTTTTGCACGCTCTAGTTTTCGCTTATATTCTTCAACTTTAGCCACAATCTCAGATTTTAATTTCTCTGTTTTTTGATCGGCAACCTTTTTGTCTTCGATTGCTTTTTGATAGTCAGAATTAAATCGATAATCTTTAGTTAAAACTTTCTCAACAATAACACCAAACGGATTTAAAACACGATTCATTTCATCTTTCGCTAACTCTGCTTTTTCTGCTCTTAATTCAGCACGATAAAATTCTTCTGTTTCAAGTTGTCCAAAAATATCTCTAGGAAAACTTCGAGCAACCACTCGAACTATTTTTTGTCTCAATTGAATATCATCTTTAGCCACATATGACAAAATATAAGGCGCTTTTTTAGGATCAACCCGATACACAACCGTTAAATCTAAGGAAATATCATTTCCATCGATTGTCTTAAAATTTAAATCATCTTCCGTTTTAATATCTCCTTTGCCTAATGACATGGTCATTTCCATATTTTGCAAATTTATATCAAACGTATTCCAGTCATTTATGAATGGCAAAAAGATATATGTTGATCCAGGTGCATAATAAGTGTCCATAACCCCCATTTTGCCAAATAATGAAACTTTTTTTGTCCTTACACCAACTTCGTTAGGACGCGTAGAATAAAACACACATCCCGTATTGATAAATAAGAGTAAAAAAGCAATGATATAAAAAAACCAATGTCGCTTATTCATTAATCAAATAACACCCTTGTAGCTTCTAAATTTAATGGATTCAATCCACTATCTCCATCAGAAGGGAGAACAATCACTTCAATTCCTTCTAACACTTTAGCCATTTCAAGACCAACCAAATTTTCTGCTCCTTGCCCCATGTAAGCCGCATTAATTAATTTTGTCTTTTTTGCCTCAGCTTTTTTAACTAACAAATCTGCGTTAGCTTGTTTTGTTCGAACATAAAGTTCAGCAGAAGCATCTTTTTCAACTTTATATGCTTCACCTTTTTCAAGCTCAATTTTGATTTGAGCTTCACCTTCTTCAATTATTTTTGACAACTGAGCCTGTTGTTTAGCCGCTCTTGCTTCTGCTTGATTTTTAAACACAAGCTGATCTTTTAATTTCTTTTCTTCAATATTTCGTTGAATTTCAGAACTATATCTAAAATATCGAACAAAAACCTCCTCAACAACTATTCCTTTAAGAGTTAATTCTTCATTTAAACGAGTTTTTGCCAATGTCATTTTTTCGACACGCTTATAAGGATCATAAAATTCTTCCGTTGTAAGTTTACCCAACGTTTCTTTTAAAACAGGTTCTGTTTTTGGCAAAATAGCGCTTGTAAAAAACAACTCCCCAACACCAATTGTATTAATAACTTTTACAGGATCCGCTATTTTAAAAAAAATAGAAACATCGGCATCAACATAAAACCCATCAGATGTTTGAATTCGTGCTGAACTGTCTCTAAATCTTGTTGAACTGTTTCGTGGACTTCGCGTTAAATCAAAAACTTGAATATCTTTTGGATAGATATGCATATCTTGAATACCCGGCAATACAAAATGAAAACCAGATTCGTACACTTTGTCTTGAATGCCACGATTTACACCAATTTTAATTTGTTTAACTGCAAATTCATTAGGTTCTACGTATTTAAAAAAAGACCCGACAAAAGTCAAACAGATGAAAAAAAAAATTAAAAAACCTAAAAACAAAGGGGATTTTTGTATTTTTTTGAATACATCACTCAACTGTTTGAGTAATAAATCTTGGTTAATTGTTTGTTGAACCATAAAAAAATATCATACCAAAAATCCAGTCAACTGAATAGCTAAAAAATTGATTAAGACAGCGATTGAACAAAGGCTTCAAGTCGATCCAACGCTGTTGTAATGGCGTCCATCGATGTGGCATATGACAATCGAATATATCCTTCAGCACCAAAACCAGAACCTGGAACACAAGCAACTAATTGTTCTTGTAGCAACGATTGACAAAACTCGACAGCATTAGTGATAGTTCCAGCTTGAGATGTTTTTCCAAATGTTGCAGAAATATTTGGAAACGCATAAAACGCACCATCAGGCTCAACACAAGATATTCCTTCAATATTATTTAATCTATTAATCATATATCGTCTTCGTTCAGCAAATGCTTGTCTCATGGTTTCAACAACATCTTGAGACCCATTTAAAGCCTCCAAACTTGCCCATTGCGATGCTTGAGCAGGATTAGACGTTGAGTGGCTTTGAATTCGA
>JAYOLY010000131.1:0-2972 GCA_038120575.1 Rickettsiales bacterium | reverse complement strand
TGCAATGCACAACAACATCTTGTTTAAGATCAATTAACGAAATCAATGACTGACATGTTGATTCTGTAAATGTTTTAATGATTAATGATTTTGTCAAAAAACCAACCTACACTTAAACTCCTATTAGGTCGTAGCTCTACACAAAAAAATAATCTAAAAATGTGATCTGATTATAAATAATGTAATGTGTGATAATTATCTAAATTAGAATAAAATTAATAAAGTTAATCATAAATAATCTTTTTTTAGATGTAAAGAGTTTTGATTAATAAGCTAAAAAGCTATTAAACACTAATCATACTCTCCAAAGTCATCATCATAAAAGGCTTCAAAGGGGTCCTCATAGTCTATATCCAACGCAATCGCTTCTTTGCCTATCAATTTATAATAAATGTCTCCATAATCAGTATGATCTTGGGTTAATTGAAATATACCTGTAATCTGAACACCTCTTAAATCCATATCAACAGGGATCGCCTTCTCTAGCACAACATGAACCATTTGATTCGGTGGTGGTGGAGGCACATGAATACAAGATAACGGATCTGGAACCAACAACAATTCTGTAACGGTGTAAAAATCATCTCCAAAATCGAGCGGAACAATAAACCCCGCAATATAAACAGATTGTTGATCAAATTTAACAATGTCTTGAGCCGCCAATTCTTGATCAACATCAACGGAAGCCAATGCATCCCATGTTAATTCAATACTGGATTCAGCAAAAACGTAAAATCCACAACAAATAAAACAAAAAAAAACAATAACTAACCGTCTCATTACAACCCAGCTTTAATTGAATCCACTAACGATCTCTTATACGCAATCACAGCAGGAATAATGCCTACAATCATCCCCGAGAACACAACATAAGAACATAATATAAGTACATCTGTTGACAAAATATTCAGATCTATCGTCATTCCAACTGTATATTCAATCCATGGTGTTAATCCCAATACAAACAATGTGGTAAAACCTATCCCCAAAACAACGCCTGCCACCATAACCAAAAACGACTCATACAAAATAATTGTAAAAATATCTAATGGAGTAGCTCCCAACAACCTCAAAATACTCATTTCTCGTTGTCTGTAATTTAAAGACATCACCATCGCCAACAAAAGTCCTAAAAACGAAATCATCACAACAAAAATGGTAATAAAATAAAATGCGGTTTCAATACTGCGAATCACATCCCACAAAGACACAATAGTTAATCCAGGCAAAATAGCACTCAACGATTCTCCCTCATATGTTTGTATTGCTTGCTGAACAGCAAAAATTTGAACTTTCGATGTCGTTCCAACCAACACCCCAGAAATAGGCTGATTAATTACCAACTCTTGCCCCTTATCATCACCATAATTGTCATGATCATCATGTATGTCTGCATGCTGATGTTCATCGTCATGATCATCATGTTTATCTATATAACGATCCTCTTCATGATGGTTATCAGAGACATGCACTTCAGAAGAATGAAGCATTTTCATTACATGTAAAGACACAAACAAAGCGGAGTCAACAGGCGTTCCTGTTTTTTTTAAAATACCAACCACTTTAAATCGTTTTCGATGATGATGACTCGACCGCAACTGAACCTTTCCATGAGAAAGGCTAATTTGATCCCCAATCTCGTACCCAAGAGATCGAGCAACATCGGCTCCCAAAACAACATCATCAACAGCTTGAAACCCATTCCCAAACCGAAACGATAGCACATTATTTTTTGAATACATATAATGCTTAAAAAACATTGATGTCGTCGCCACCACACTATATCCACGATGAAAATCGCCTAATGAAAAAGGAATTGTCCAACTTACTTTAGGATGATTATTGATAAACTGATAGCTTTCCCAACTCATCAATTGAGATGGCATTCCAATATGAAAAATACTATACAACAATAGTTGAATATCCCCAGTCTTTGCCCCCACAATCAAATCTGTTCCAGAAACACTCTTAGTAAAGTTATCTTCAACCGTTGTCGTAATATTATAAATACCAACCATCAACATTGTACTTAATGCAATAGAGACAATGAGTAATCCAACCGAAACTTTTCGACTCAAAACACTTTTAAATGCGCAATATAATCGTGTCATGTTCTTTCCATTAAAGAGCCATTACTCACAACAACATGACGGTCAAAATGCGGTCGTAAAGAGATATCATGACTAACAAATAATAACGAACATTGACGTTGTCTACATTGAGAAAATAACAAGTCTACAAATTGTTGCTTTCTTTTCGAATCTAAGGCCGATGTGGGTTCATCTGCAATAATGATGTCAGGATTAGATATTAAAGCACGTGCAATGGCAAGTCGTTGTTGTTGACCGATACTTAAATCACTGGCAAGTCGATTAAAGACATCTTCAGTGATATCTAATTCTGAACAAAGTTGAAGAGCCATGTCTTTTGATGCACGAAAATGCTTATTAAATAAGGTTGGCAATAAAATATTATCTAATCCAGATAAATACGATACCAAATTAAACAATTGCGAAATAATTCCAAAATGTCGTGCCCTAAACCTGTCTAATTCTAATCGAGATAAAAGATGAACCTCCGTTCCCAACACATTAATCCGCCCAGTCTGACACGTCAACAGCCCTGTTAAAAGATTTAAAAATGTAGTTTTTCCAGAGCCACTATCGCCTTCAATAAAAACCGTTTCACCTTTCAACAAAGTAAATTGGTCAATAAAAAAACTAAATTCATCCGACTTGGGGTAGCTAAAGGTTAATTGCTCAATAGTAATACAATTTGAATCCATTTCTCTTAAGTGTATCAAATCATACTAAAGAAGCTCAAACCTAAATAAAAATTGTTCATTGGCTTTTTGCCATCCAAGTCCAATTTTCCAACACTCATCTAAAAAATCAACACTCACAATCAAATTCCTCAAAGACTCTGATTCTAACGAATAATATAGATGACTTTGAAAATTAAACGACTGTACC
>JAYOLY010000130.1:0-3029 GCA_038120575.1 Rickettsiales bacterium | reverse complement strand
AATTTTATATTGCCGAAGAATATCATCAAGATTTTTATAAAAAACAAAGCATGCGTTATCAAATGTATGCAAAAGCTAGTGGTAGAAAAGGTTATCTAGAGGATACTTGGGGAGATTCTTAATCTTTTAATGTTTCGTAAAGAGTATTTTTCCAAGCTTGATTATCAATCTTCCAGATAACATTTATATTTTTATTTGTGTGAGACCAGTGTTCATCAATGTGAGGTTCGTTTTCACCAACATTTAATTTATCTACTATAGTCATTCCTCGAGATGGTCCATCTAAAACAATTTTTACATTATGTCTTGATTGTTTGATGACAACTGAGGGGTTTAAAGCTACAGCCATAGCTACTGGATCTGGTAAGCCTAAACCTGGGTCTCCCAGCCAATTTTGACTTGACTCCAAGGCGTGTTTATTACAATTAATTGAAAAATCACCTTTTTCGGTTTGAAAACTATAAACATATTCCATTTCTTCTTCTGTTAAATTAGCACCTCCTCTACAAAGCTCCCAACCAACCATTGAAATGTCATGGTGACCTGAATTAAATACAACCTCTGCTGCTTCAGGATCGCACCATATATTATATTCTGCAGCTGGAGTCACATTTCCAACAGTGTTAGCAGCACCACCCATAATTACAATATTTTTTAGCTTTGAAAATGATTCTGGTTCTTTATTTATAAAATTTGCAATATTAGTTAAGGGACCAAGAGTTACTAATGTAATTTCGTGTGGAAATTCTTGAATAAGACTTTTAAAAACTTCAATAAAATTTTCTTTTGATGCTTCAATTTTAGGCATCGGATAATTCATGTTTCCCATACCATCTGGTCCATGAAACCAGTCTGCATGTTCCCTTTTTTTAACTAATGGAGAATCAGCACCAATATAAACAGGGATATTTTTTTTACAAAGTTCGATAGTATAACGAGCATTAACACTACCCTGATTAACTGGCATGTTACCAGAAACTATACTCACTCCTAATACATCAACATCTTTTGTTTCAAGTGCCATTAATATCGCAACTGCGTCATCTGAAGCTGTATCTGTATCAATAAAAAATTTACGATTTTTAATACTCAATTTTTATGCCAACCTTTATTAAATGGTATCAATGATATTGCAGCAAGTGGAAATAGTATAAATAAATTTTTTGCAAAAAATAATGAATAATTTTCAATCAAATATCCAAATAGGGTTGACCCGATAGCCAATCCGACGCCAACTGCACTTCCAACCCAAGAATATGCTTCAGTTAATATATCTTGTTTTGTTATATTCGAAATATAGCTATTAGCCAGTAAAAATATCGGACCTATTCCAAATCCTGACAAAATAGCTGAAAAATATAAATAGTTAATTTCGTTAAACCAAAAATATGTACTTATTGAAATTGAAAGAAATAAAAGTGTTATGTTGTAGTTTGTAAGTGAAATTTTGTTTTTAAAAATATATCCATATGACAATGCTGTTAGTAAAGCTGTCGATCCATTCAACAAATAATAGACTGCTGTTAAATTATTTAAATTTTCAAAATCTTCTTTAGCTACAACGTAGACAGAAATTGAACTCAAGCATGCGCCTACAAGTACTAAGGTTATTAGAAATTGAATCTTTTCTTTTGAAAGCCAGATTTTATTATTAATCTTTTTTTTGTCTTCAAATTTAATCCTATCTTGTAAATTTCTAAAAAATACAACACCAATTGTGCCTATAGTAGAACTAATTACTGCAACAAAAAGTGCAAGTACAGGGTTAATCAATTTTGATATAGTAGCAAAAACAGATGGTCCAACTAAAAAATTTAACTCGTCAATAGCTGATTCTATAGCTTGAATTTTCTGATTGTCTTCATTTCTTGCTACAAGTTTCCAATTTCTTCTTGTGTAAACACCAATATTCGGAACTGAAATACCAATTAAAATTGATAACAATATATATATAAAATTTAACTCAAAACTAAAGAGTGATATGGATGTTGTTGCTATCAAAAATAAAGTGAGTAAGATTGAAACTATTTTTTTTTGACCATGTTTATCAATTAATCTGCCGTTGAGCGGCTGGACTAACGCATTCGAAATACTAAAACCAGCTGCCATCGCACCACCTATAGCATAAGAATCGGTTTTAAAATTTCCAAAAATAACCATCCCCACTTGCAACATTGAATAAGGTGCCCTTCCAAAAAATCCAAAAATTATGAGCTTTTTGGCACCAGTTATATTAAATAAACTTTTGTAAGATGACTGTTCTGACAATTTAATACATTATTGTATAAGTTAAATGATGTGGATGATGAGTTGCATGGTAGCTTTTCCACAATCTGTAATCTAGCTGTGGGATAATAATTGCTTTATCTGCAGGACGTCTTAAATTTATAGCCTCAGTCAATTTTGCTGTAGCAAATAACGAAGCTGCCCTTATTTCTATTTCTTCTTCAGAGTTTCTTTCAATTAGTACTCCATTATTGATTTTTCCATTTAAATCATCACTATATTCCACAATTTTCATAACTTTTAATGCAACAGGGACTATGTAGTCTGCAAAAGCAGACATCGAGTTAATATCCTCAACTTTGAAATAATCGGAATGACTAAGTTCTCCATGTATTCCCCAAAAAGCTAACTGTGCAAGTTTATAAAAATGAACATCTTTACCATTATAATTAGAGCTATCATCGAATCTTGGAAACTCTGATACTAGTCTTTCAATTAAACCTTCTCCATTTGAATAAAGTATCTTTGGGCAACTATTAATAAAATTTACCCAATCACCGTCGTATGAATCGACTAACTTTTGACCCACCTGATTTAAAATATCTTTTCTTTCTTGAAGCATTGGCATTTCTATGTTGCCTTTAAATATGTTTTCTAAATCTTCAAAAGTTAAACTAGCTTGAACATTACCATCTAATAAATTAATTCCAGATTCGATTGCTTCATGAACTTGAGTGAACATTGCTTCACTATCTGATAGCAGGCTACCGTTTCTTGTAATCTCATATTTAATAGAATTATCA
>JAYOLY010000129.1:0-3040 GCA_038120575.1 Rickettsiales bacterium | reverse complement strand
GATCTAATATATTTTGGAACCAGACAGGACTGCGGTTAGATTCTTTATTAACAAAATTTTCGTCAATAATGTTCTTATTTTTATCCAATAGCTGGATGGTTAAATGTCTTATGGATTCAAGATCTTTTAAGCCCAAAAGATTATCTTGAAATAAATAAAGCTCAGGGTTTTGTTGTATTCCGGATTGAATTGAAAATTGTGCAAGGCGCACAGAAGATTCAATTTCAGAGCGAACCGCATTTTTTGAGGTGAATACAACTGAAAAAAAACCAATAAAAATGGCAACAAACAATAAAAAATTGACAATAAAAATTAATCTTAGCTTTAAACTCATAATGTCTATATTACTGAATCTAAAAAAAAAGACCTTAAATTTAAGGTCTTTTTTAATCTAAATTATTCTATTTAAAATCATAAGTAACAGTCACCCATGCCGCCTGCGGTGAACCGGGCATTACCCCGATACCACTAAAAGGTGTCGATCTCGTATTGTTGTCAACTCCGGTAAATGCATTTTGTAACAGACGTCCGCCTGTGTAATAATTTTTATCTAAAATATTGATTGCTTTGAATGCGACTGTCCAGTCCTTAGCAGGGATATATGTTGCATCAAGATTCATCAACACATAGCCAGGCACTTCGCCGTCACCATTATGTTTTTGGTTTTCGTTACCCATCGCATAAGCCTTTGAAAATCCAACAGCGCTAGTGCCAATACGAAATTTACTAGTTATCTCATAATTTAAACGAAGTTTAATTCGATGCATCGGGAGGTTAGCTAATTGGTCACCTTTTTTGATATTAATAACATCATTTTTTACTGCAAGCTCATCACCAAGTGCGACTGTTGAACTATCTGTTGCTAATTGACCAACAGCTTCAGAATAAAAATCATCGTCATCATCAATCTCTGAATACGAAGTATCTGACGTCACAGCAGATGAGTTAGCAGGCGATGTTAATGTCAGATCAGAATCATAGGTTGCGTGTGTTAAGCCATATGATGCATTCCAACTGAGTTTATTTTGTGTTTCTTCAGACAAAAAAGTTAGAGGTAATCGATCACCTGATATACCAAAATCTAAACCGTCTCTTTGAGTTCTTCCGATATTATCAAAATAACCTAATCCATTTACAGCATTTTTCGATACAAACTGGAGGTCATCATGATTCATGGCATGATAGATCGCAGCATTCCATTGAATATCATTGGATAATTTTCCCCGAGCTCCAACTTCATAAGTTTTTGACACCACATCATCAAGAGGAGGATCATCGGCCATTTGTGTTGGGAGTAGACAAGCTGCATTTGGATTTGAACATCCTAATTCAATCGATGTGGGTGCACGATTAGACTCACTGTAAGAGATATAAGTAGAATAGTTTTCTGAGGGTTTATAGGTTAAACCAATGGTTGGGTTAATTCTTGACCAGCTCTGTTTTGCTGTGAGGGTATTAGTTGCAGAGTCGCCATT
Organism: Rickettsiales bacterium; assembly: GCA_038120575.1. Lineage (GTDB taxonomy): Bacteria > Margulisbacteria > Marinamargulisbacteria. Next base: position 1,565 of record JAYOLY010000129.1, on the reverse strand, counting down.
TAAGCGATCTGAATTATCTACCTCAGTATAATTCCAACGCGCACCGCCAGTGAAATGCCATTGGTCAGTCAGAGATATTGTATCAACTCCATAAAGACCGAAAGTCTTGGTTCGACCAGAAAGGTTAGTTGTTTCTGTCCTTGCGGCTGTTTTATCAAAATCGATTACCCTAGACGAAAGAATTGTTTGTCCCTCTACTGCGAACTGATTAAAGCTTATCAACGATGTTTCTGCTTGAGCCCCAATAACTAAATGATTAGGCTTGCCAAATAAATCTTCTGAAAATGTAAATTGTCCTGAGATACCGTATTTATCCTGTTTAGTTTTAGTCAGGTTGACTTCACCCTCTGCTCCACCTGGACTAGTTTCCAGATCTCCATAGGTAACAAAATAATCAACACTCCCAGATCCTGGAGTGTATGTAGCGTCATCAGCATCGTAACTCATCTCAGCATCGCCGTTTAAAGTATAGCGATTTGATTGCACATAATAGGCATTGGCTGAGAACATGGTTGTCTCATCAATGTATTGTGTCAGGCCTAAGTTAAATTTATTAAAACGATTTTCTGTGAGATCAGGCACCGTATTTACACCAGAATTATCGGCACCTAAGAAATATTTAGGAGCTAAACCATTACCAGTCAGATTATTATGTGCTCCTGTGTAACTTAATTCTAGACGTCCATTGGCAAAATCTTTTCCGATTTTGGCAAAAGCTTGATTTAAGTGTGAAGGAGAATAATCCCTCCAACCATTTTCTGATGAGTGCTGATAGCCCATGTAATAATCAATATTAGAGTCTTCTAACACACCCCCGTATTCAAGTAATCCAGAAGCTCTGTCCCAAGATCCTGATGTTGCGCTTATTCGACCTTTGTTGAATAACTTACCATTCTTAGTTTGAAAAGCAATCGCGCCACCTAAAGTATTTAAACCATAAATTGGATTGGATCCCGCCACCACTTGAGTACCTGAAATGGCCCACATCGGAACTGTATCCCAAAGCATTACATCACTGAATGGTTGATTTTCACGAACACCATCTACATAAATCGAGAGTCCAATTGGATTTCCCATAATCGATCCAGCAGAATATCCTCTGAATTGAACATCAGGTTGCCATGGATTGCCACCAACTTCAGTAATGGAGAAACCTTGTGCATTATTAATGAGATAATCGGCATGCGACACACCAGACTGTTGTTCGACATCTTTAGATCTAATCACCTGAACGGAACCAGGAATGATATCCATAGATATACCGATTGATGGCAAGGGGCCAGGACTAAAAACATTAATTTTTCCTGTTTGCAAATCTTCAGCATTTGCAGCTATGGCAATACCAACAAGACCAATAAGTGATAATTTGTACTTCATAAACTATTCTTGAATATTAAAAATTAACGTTATCTTAAATTATTCCGCTAATTTCGCAATGGGAAAAATTCCTAAAATTAAACCACTTAGCATTAATTTGAACCATATGTCACTTTAGACATCCATGGGGTATAAATAATTTAATTAAAGGAAAACTTATACATGAAGAAAATAATCCCGTTCATATC
>JAYOLY010000128.1:0-3067 GCA_038120575.1 Rickettsiales bacterium | reverse complement strand
AACTTGATGAACTTGACGAACTTGTGCGACTTAGACCACTTGCAACGCCATCAGAACGCGGTGACTTTGGTTCGGATGAGACGAATACGAAACTACTTGACGAACTTGACGAACTTATGCGACTAGCAGGACCTGGTAAATTACTCATAATATACTCCTATAAATATAATCTAATTAGTTATCGTATTTTTTTAAAAAAAATTTCATTTTTTTTAAACATCATTGTGTCACTTAGCCCAAAAGCAAGCAATATTAAACGTTGCGCTAATACGATGATGTTGTTTAAGATACAGTCTTTCAACGTCTCTAAGAGTGCTTGGTGTCCAGTGAATTGCTGGCGTTGAACCCACTCCACGAATACCAAGATGTTTTATCCATTGAAGTAAATCTTTAAGCGATGAAAACGTCTTCTTAAGGTTGAAAGACGTTGTTTTTACACGTTTAAAATAGCGTTTTAATACTAAATGGTAGTAATTTTGAGAGTTAAACCGAGATGAAGGCAACGTAAAGGATCTATTAAACGTAGAGCTTAAGGCTTGTTCAAGTTCAATAAATGTTCCAGGTAAAAAAACACTAAAACAAACAAAACGTTGATGGGTTGAATGTGGTTGCTGAAAGCTAGCAAAAAGAGAGTTCAATTCTGAAACCCATTGAAAACAAGCATTAGAAAACACTAAATCAACAGTTGGATCAAGACAAACATTAACAACATCGTCTTGTAAAAACGACAGAGCTTGAATGGTGTTAGACCGGTTTGCTTCCGCTATCATTGCCTGTGATTGATCAATTCCAACAAGCGTAGTGGGTTTAAAAGTGTCATATAACAATTGTGTTAAGCGACCACTACCACAACCCAAATCAACAATATGATCAAACGATTGCCCAGACATGCCAGCAATTAATTCTGTAAAAATATCTTCTTGAACAGAATTATATTTGTCATAGGTTTTGGCGGCTTTTTCAAAATAAAGTTGAGAAGAACGTGTCATCTAGTTATTATTGTCCATTGTTTTTTCTCAAAAATAAACATCATCATTGATGATAAAATAATGATGGTAGCCCCAAGAAAGGTTTCAAATGTGATTTTTTCGGCAAGAAAAATAAAAGAAAAAAATAGCGCACTTGGAAGTTCTAAATATGAAAAAAGGGCCAAGGTTGTAGAGGAGAGTTGAGTTAGACTTCTGAAATAAAAATAAAACGATAAAAATCCAACTAATAAACCAAATAATAATCCTAAAACTATTTTGGAAGCAGGAACCAAGGCAATAGCAGGCACGGCAACAGGAAGTAACAAAAGTGCAGGAATACTATTGTAAATATAAATCATTTTAAAAATTGATTCTCCGTTTGTATGATGTTTAACCAAAAGCAATAATACTGCGGTAGATAGAGCTGCCAAAAATCCCAAAAACAAGCCAACGTATTGTTGAGGTAAAAGATATATCGATGAATTAAAATGAATGATAAAAACACCTAATAAGGCAACACACGCTATACAAAATTTTGTTGGGATAAATAGATCTTTTTTAAATATTAAGTTTAAAAAATAATGACATAATGGCCAGCAATAATACATAATCGAAACCAATGGCACGGGTGCAAGTTGATAGGCTTTAAACAAAAAAATAAAATTACACAGCGATAAAATCGATATAAAATAATAACGTCGTTTATTAAATATTAAAGATTGCTTTTGTTTAAGAATAAAAAAAGCAGAAAATAGAGTAGGAACAAGAGTTCTTAAAAAAATAGTTGTAACAAGTGGTAACGACATTAGTTTAATAAAAATACCCGTTGTTCCCCACGTGAGTGCTGCTAAAAATATAAAAGAAAAATAAATCATTTTACATACTCTAACGGATCGTCGATACCAGCTTTTTCAAACCCTTTTAATCTCAATACACAGGCAGGGCAGCGGCCACAAGCAGGTCGAGCACCTTCATAACATGTGTGGGTATAGCGATACCAATCAAGTTTATCATGTTTTTTCATCAGCAAAATCGTGTCAGCTTTAGATAAAAACATCAACGGTGTTCGAATGTCGAACGCATAATCCATCGACAATGTCAGTGTCTGTTCTAAAGATCGAATAAAGTTATGACGACAATCAGGGTATCCAGAATAATCTGTTTCGCATACACCAGTATACAACACATGGCATTGATGTTGTTTTGCAATCACTGCAGCTGTACTTAAAAAAAATAAATTTCTACCATCTACAAACGTATTAGGAAGCGATTCAGTGGGAGTGTTAATATCCATATCAAATCGGGTTAATGCATTATGTGTGAGAGTTGAAATAAAGGGTAAATCAACTTTATATAAGTGAATATTGGCTAATGAAGCAATCTGTTCAGCTTGTTGAAGTTCAATCTTGTGACGTTGGCCATAATCAAACGCCACACCAGCCACAGCTCCAGGAAAATCTGACAAGGCTTGAGCCAAACAGGTTGTCGAATCTTGTCCCCCAGATAATAATACAAGTGCTTTCAGTGTCATAGCCCGCACATTATATACACGACATCGTATTTAGGAAAAGAAGAAAATACGATAAATTTAGATTATTTTTAGATTAATCTTGATTTTATTGATACAATAAATACCATCTTAACCAAAAAAGAGGACAACTATTGCAACCAAGTGATTCATCAAAACTTATACTTCCTCCCATAGGTCCAAAAGCTTTAAGCGTTCATGGGACATCTATCAAATTTGCTGGTAATCAACTTAAAGCTGCCAAAGGTATAGGGCCAATAAAACCATATCAAGCTAACAATGGAAGTGCCGCAGTTGTTGATCCACGTCATGAAGCACAATCTAGTTTTTCTACTTTTACTTTACCTACAATTATAGAAAACAAGGATGAAGTTTAATTCATCGAAAACACAATTTTGACATCTTTTTCAGAAAACTTTAACGTAAATGTTGTTTTAGAAATAAATTGATCTCCGTTATGATCATTTTTATTAAAAATTAATTTGTTTTCCTCAGATTTCATGTGTGACTTCCTTTAAAATTATTGTTATAGCTATTATTTATATAGACACATTTAATCATTTTTAAACAT
>JAYOLY010000127.1:0-3077 GCA_038120575.1 Rickettsiales bacterium | reverse complement strand
TGCAGTCGGACGATCGATTGCTTCCAATAGGGACATCTCTATTGGTGAAACAATATCGATTTCCGACATTTGCTGGGTTCGTCCTCGAAAAGGCCTAAAGCCCGGAGAAGAACATCTGATCATTGGCAAAAAGTTGACCTCTCCCATCTGCGAAGGAGAATTTTTTTCGTTAAAACATTTTGATTGAAGAATGTGCGGTATAGCAGGCTTTTTTTCTAAAGAGCGAGTGGGGGATTGTCAGATCCATAAAACCTTGAATCTCATGAAAAATAGAGGCCCTGACAACCAAGACTTTCGACTTTTTCGAACTTCAGGCAAAGAAAAGCATGTTGGTCTTCTTCACTCAAGGCTTAGCATTATCGACTTGGATCCTAGGTCAAACCAACCCTTTACAATAGGTAATCTTACCATCGTTTTTAACGGAGAAATATACAACTATCTAGAACTGCGTGATACCTTGCACAAAAGAGGGATCGTTTTAAACACCTCATCAGATACGGAGGTCTTGCTTCACTACTTTCGAATATATGGAGAAAAATGTGTAGATTTCCTCGAAGGCATGTGGGCATTCGCCGTTTATAACAAAGAGAACGAAACCCTGTTTCTGTCCAGAGATCGATTTGGTGAAAAACCCCTTTATTATTACGAAAATGATGAGGGATTTTACTTTGGTTCTGAAATAAAGTTTCTTAGAAGTTTATCGGGAAAAAGTTTTAGCATAAACCATCGTCATTTAAAGCGTCATTTGGCACACGGATACAAGGCGCTTTATAAAACCGATGAGACTTACTTTGAAGATATACGACAGCTAAAGTACGCTGAAAACCTTATCATTAATTCAAAAGGAAGAAGCTCCCTTCAAAGATACTGGAAACCAGTTTGCGAGATCGATGATAAGATGTCTTTGGCAAATGCCATCGAAGGAACGAGGGAGGCGTTGCTCAACAGCGTGAAGATTCGACTTCGGGCCGATGTGCCTCTTGCTTTTTGCCTGAGTGGCGGAGTTGATTCAGCAGCTCTTGCCTCGATTGCATCAAAAGAATTCGGGGCAAGGATTACTACCTTTTCGATCATTGATTCTGATGAGAGATACAATGAGGAAGACAATATTATGGCCACGGCAAGGGACATCGGTTGCGAGTACCATTTGATTTCAGCCTCACAGGAAGATCCCCTAACAAGACTTACAAAATTAATTCAGTATCATGATGCTCCAATAGCCACGATAAGTTATTTTGTTCACTCGATGGTCTCCGAAACCATTAGTAACAATGGATTCAAGGTTTCAGTTTCAGGTACTTCCGCGGACGAACTATTTACCGGATACTACGACCATTTTCTCCTACACTTGAATGAAATGCGTTCATCTCATGAATACAATAATTACTTAAAAGATTGGTCGAGAGACATTCGGCCTCACATCAGAAACACTGACCTTAAATGTCCAAGCCTTTATCATCAAAAACCAAGCTTTCGCGACCATATATTTGATGCAAGCAACCAGATTAATGAATACTTTTTAGAGCCTTTTAAAGAAGAATATTCGGAAGAATATTTTACTGAAAATTTTTTGAGGAATAGAATGTTTAACGAGTTATTCCACGAAATAACCCCTGTAATCCTTCACGAAGATGACTTGAATTCAATGTTTTATTCTATTGAGAATCGAAGTCCTTATTTAGATAGAAATCTACAAAATTTTGCCTATTCTATACCTGCCAAGCACCTTATTAAAAATGGATTCGGGAAACATGTATTAAGAGAAGCCCTGAAAGGTACTTTAAATGACCAAGTTCGATTGGATAAGAAAAAAAAGGGATTTAATGCATCAATTAATAGTATAATTAATTTAAGTGATCCCGAAGTTAGAAATTATATACTGGATGAAAGCTCAGAAATTTTTCAAATTTTTGATATAAATAAAATCTCAAAAATAATTAATAATGAATTTACTGAAAACCATTTCAGTAAATTCATTTTTAATTTAATAAACACTAAGATTTTCCTTGAAAATAATAGCAATAATGGAAACTAACGAATCAAAAATTTATGAGGAAAAATACAAAAGTGGTTATGGTCATTCATATCCTGAATCTCACATTATTCGTGTCTACGAGAGATTTCTCAAAGAAAGGATACCACTAGTTCCACAACCAAAAATTCTTGATTATGGATGTGGCACAGGTGCAAACCTCCTCTTTTTCAAACATAAAGGGTTTAATACTTATGGTTGTGATGTAAGTAAAACAGCGATTGATATTTGTAAAAATAATAAAATTTTTAATAAAGAGCAATTCACTGTTTGTAATGAAATTCCTAATCTCATCGATCTATTTGAAGGCTTAAGTTTTGATTTAATTTTATCTAACCAAACTCTTTATTATCTTCCTGATATACCACTTAGAAAATTCATCGATGAGTCATATAGACTAATAAAAAAAGGGGGCCTACTAGTCGTAACAATGATGGCCAAAAGTCATTGGTTTTATTCTCAAAGCATTTCCAATGAGGGAACCATGCATACAATCGATCTAACCGATTCAAGGTTCAATCAATTATCGTATATTAACTTTAAAGAAAAAAATGAATTAGAAAACCTTTTTCATCCCTTTCAGAAATGTTTATTAGGCTTTTACACATTGGATATTTTGGCGGAAGAAGGACCGAGTGATCATTGGATCTATATTGGACAAAAAGTAGACTGACATCTTTAATGAAATACTGCTCAAAATGTATCCTCCCCGATACACGCCCCAATATTGAAATCGATAAACAAGGAATTTGTAGTGCATGTAAGAATTATGCGACCAGGGCTTCTATTAATTGGTCGGAAAGGGAAAAACTATTCGGCGAAGTCGTAAACGAAGCAAAGGCAAAAAGTAAAGGTTATGATTGCTTGATTCCCGTAAGTGGCGGAAAGGACAGCACATGGCAAGTCATCAAATGTTTGGAATATGGACTTACCCCTCTTTGCGTTACCTGGAAACCAATTGGTCGAACAGAAATTGGACAGCAAAACCTGAATAACTTAATTCGTCTTGGAGTTGATCATATTGATTATTCAATCAATCCAAAAG
>JAYOLY010000126.1:586-3159 GCA_038120575.1 Rickettsiales bacterium | reverse complement strand
ATCTGTAATAGGTAAAGTTGAGTTTTTGAAAAACTATTGTGCGCAAGCTCATTCGTCTGATGGAATAGCTACATTATTATCTACTCCTATTGAGATTTATGAACATCAGGTTAAAACAGTTTCAACTGTTTTAAAAGACCCAATTCAGCGGTATCTGCTTGCTGATGAAGTTGGATTAGGTAAAACCATTGAAGCAGGATTAATTCTTAAACAACACATTTTTGAAGTAGGAAGTCATAATATTTTAATAATTACTCCAAAACCTATTCGACTTCAATGGATAGATGAATTACAAAACAAACTTGGATTGAATCTTAAAAAATTAAACATTACTTTTTTAACTTTTGAAAATATTAAAGACATAAAATCTGATAAATATAGTTATGTAGTTATAGACGAGTCACATAGACTTATACATTTAACAGACTCACAATTTAATAAAGTTAAAAAAGTTTGTCTAGAGACTGAAAAACTTTTACTGCTTTCTGCAACTCCACCAATTGGTAATGAGAAAGAATATTTAAAAATGATGCATTTAATAGATCCTGAAAATTTTAATTTAGAAGATCAGGAAGCATTCTTTGGATTAGTAAATTTTAGAAATACTGTAGGTGGACTATTAGGAAATCTAAATTCTGCAATTGATTTCGAGGACTTAAAGGATATAGCATATTCGTTAAAGTCTAACTTACCTAAACCAGATTTGTATCTTCAAAAAATTTATAAAAGAATAGAAGAAAAAATAAATGATAATGATGAAGAAAACTTTCAAACTGTTAGAGATAGTTTAATTTTTTACCTTAAAGAATTTTACAAAATTAACAGACGCATGATTAGAAATAAAAGATCTAACGAAAAAGATTCAAGCTATAAAACTATTGGCAGAAGACCACCTGTTTATTTTGGTGCAAAAAAACAAGAACTATTCAGTTTACTTTAGATGCTCTTTGTTCATCTAATTTAGTTCGGAGTGAGTTTATAAATAATAGGGTTGAAAATGAAATTGGAATATATCCATCAACTTCTTTGGTTTACAATAAACCAGCAAAATTAATAAAAGATGAAGAGATTGTCCTTAAAGATATTATTACAAAATTAAACAATGATCTTTTTGAAGAAGTTATAGATAAAGTTCTAGAAAACTTAATAAATAAAACTGTTGTTTATTCACAATACACAGAAAATATAAAGTACTTCGAAGAACTATTAGCCAAGAAAGATAAGATTAATTTTACATCTCATACATCAGATTTAAATGATGAAGAACTAATTGGTAACTTTCAAGAATTTTCAAATAAGGAGAGTTTCACACATGTTTTGCTTGCAGACGCATCAATTGAAGAAGGAAAAAACTTACAATTTGTTGAAAGGTTAATATGTATTGACTTTCCATTTGACCCACTTAGAGTTGAACAACTATTAGGAAGATTTGATAGATGGAAGGGGCAGACAGATTTTGAACCTGTTGAAATATTTATATATAATGATGAGATTTTAAAGTTCTGGGTTGAAATACTAAAACATGGTTATGGTGTATTTGAAAAATCAATTTCTTCGGTGCAGTTTAACCTAACAGAAGCCAATAATATCTTTTCAAAACATATTTTAGAGTATGGATTTATGGATATTGACGAATTATCTGAACTGATTGATAAAAAACTTAAAGAAGAAAAACGTAATATAGACTTACAAGATTTGATAGATTCTGTTGAGGATGCAAAATCTAATTCATACAAAAAAATTGCAGAATTTGAAAATGTTGAAAAAGAAAAAAATAAATATGGCCTGCAAAAACACATATCAAACTTAGGATTCTTTTTCAAAATAATTCAAGGCACTCAAGAGATTTTTTTACTTGGGCATGAGTATAAAAAACAACCAAGAGAAGATGAATATGGACGAATTGCTTTCAATAAACTTGGGACGATAGTTGTAAAAGAATTTTATGAAAAATATTTACTCGAAGATTTGCAAGAAAAATCATCTGGTAGTTTTTCTAGATTACAATTACTAAATTACGAAGGTCCAAGAAATTTAAGGCTTTATAGGTATGGAGATAAATTTATTGATTCAATCTATAACTATACCAAAAATGTAAATCTTTTTAATTTCTCTGCAATTAATAGAATTTCAAAATCAATGAGTCAATCAAGTCAAGAAGATTTAATATTTATTCGTTTGTCTACCGTCAATACATTTGAAAAAGATAAGGAAGAAACTAATAATCTGGATATAACTTCTTCATCTATAGAAGGCTTCTTTCCTCCATTGTATAGCGAGAATTGGTATAAATTTGATCCAAAAAAAGGTTTAGTAGATATTTCAAAACATAAAGATTATATCTATGAATTTTTAACTGGCGACTACACGTCGAAACCAAGTAATAAATATTTTGATAAAGAACTGTCTGGATCATTGATCTCTCAGTATTTTGACACAGAGGTATGGGAAAAGTTAAAAACTAATCTCGACAAAGAAGCAGTATTAATAAGTAAGAAAAAAAATTACTTACTTCAGAATAATTTGAATCAATTACAAGAAAGAATTAGTGAATTAAGAAATTTAATCGAGAT
>JAYOLY010000126.1:0-576 GCA_038120575.1 Rickettsiales bacterium | reverse complement strand
AAGAAAAAATCTAATTTCAAAAAAAACAATTAATTTATTAGAAAAAGAACATGATTCGCTTATAGAAATAAACAAAAAAAGTAGTAATTACAGTACTCAATTGATAGCAATCAATCTTGTCATTTTAAGCGGTAAGGAAATAATGTGAATTTAAAAAATATTCTTAAGTCAAATAACGATATAAATGATGAAAAAATCAAGAATTTAATTGCTGAAAACTACAGCAACTTCGATGATTTAGAGAAAAGAATTCTAAGTTCAGTAAGTAAAATACAAATTGAAGGTGTCGAATCGCAAGGAAACAGTCTCTTGTCCTTATTATTTCAACTAAGTTATAGAGAACAAGTGCCCTTAGAAATTTCTAAAAAATTAATAATTTCAAATTATGAAAAAAAAGAATTTCCCTTTTATTTTTTTAATATAGCTAACGGTGAAACAGAAAAGACAATATTTTTATCAGTAAATCATGAAAAACTTCATGAAATAATAATGGATTTAACAAACGAGGTTGACTTAGGTGATCTATTTGAAGATACTTTTTTAGAAAAGAAATTAGCATCAAAAAAAATATTACCC
>JAYOLY010000125.1:0-3184 GCA_038120575.1 Rickettsiales bacterium | reverse complement strand
TAAATGGTTTTAATTTTAGATACCATTTCACTTGGACTCAAATTTTTTCCATTACTAAAAAACACTTTTTTTTGAGAATCATCAACGAATAAATTTCCTGCAAAAATATCGCCACCTTCCATTTGAAGTCCTAATTTTACAGGGTTAACACGTTCTAGAGTGATATCTATAGCTTCATACGTTTCAATAGACAATCCAGTTTTTCCACCACTTAATGTACCCTCTTCAACGTTTATGTACATCAAATTTTCGTATAAACTTGTTCCTATTCTAAATTCTGAAATAAATGGAGTATAACTAGTTTGCACAGATGACTCTTTCCCATCTTCATCAACTGGTTTTTTACCACTGAAATCAGTAACAAAATTTGAAAATGTTTTCAAATTTTTATTAATTGTATTATCAAAAGAAGCAGAACCTTCGTAATGGCTAACTCTTGCATACAGTTTTTTGTCTTCATTTGAACCTCCTTTCCATGGTCCAGCCCATAAATGTTTTTTAAATACTCTATCAGAACCAATTTCTGGGGGCCTTACAACTAAATTCATAGTTCCGTACCCCTGTGTAGCTGTTAAACTTGCAGTAGCAGTGAGCCAAATTATAGAATCAAGATAATTAACATCATCTGGAATTAAAGGATAAATCGACTCTTCATGCATTACATCACGAAATCCACCATTATTAGAAAACATCAGTTCGTTATGCCTCAATATCGTTTGAGAAAAAATAATGGTATTTAAAATAAAAACAAAAAAAACAAAACTGACCTTATTTAAATTCATTTAACTATCTCCACTTTTAAAACAAACATTACATACCCCTTAATTTTCAGACAAAAATAAACTTGCATCTGGAACAGCCAAAATAGTTATAGAAAATTCTGTCGTATTGTGAAACAAAGATCCACGGGTTGTACTTCTATGGGTTTCTTCAAGTTCATCTTTATACTTGTCACCTGAATAATCAGGTCGATTTGCAAGGATGGGGTCCAAGATCAACGATGTGTCAGTTTTTCTATTATGCAAATAAAATTTCACAGTAAAGTCTCCATTACTGACTTGCGAAAATTTATGACGGATAACAAATGGATAAAAAGAATGATCGTTTGTAAAGTTATACTGCACAGCTGGTGAATATTCCAAAGACGAAGTTCCTATTTGTCCGCTAATATAAGCCGTTGCCCAACCACCAAGTTTTTTATCATTTTCACTACTCGATGACCAAACAGTTGCATTCAAATAAACATAAACATCCCATGAATCAATAATCTCAGGCAATCTAATCGTAAAATCTGATCCAGAATCTTTTTTGAAGGTAACAACTGCTGTACTCGAATTGTTTACTTTTCGTGGGATACTTTGCACTTCAAATTTCGTTATTTTTGAATCATCAGAAAGCGGAAAAGAACATACATTCATTGTCTGACATGTGGCATAATAGACTTGTGCATAATCAGTTTCTACTGTTCCAGAAACTACAATATTTCCTTTAACATCTAAACCAGCCTCCGTATTAGTTACTCCTTTATTAATAGCAACACCCCTGACGTTAATGTCACTATCACCTCTTTCAAAATTACCATTAACAACAAACTGTCCATCACCAATATCTAAACCAAAAGGAAAACTTAATGTAGGGTGTGAAGTACTACTAACTGTATACGATTTGTTAGTATCATCTGATGTAACATTTAAAATATTTGCAGCTTGAACATTTGTAGATACAAGTTTAAATTCCTTAGTGTAAGGGGTAAAAAGCAATCCTTTAGTATCGTTACCTGTTAAAAACGTGTAGTGAGTATCAGATGGAATGTCTTTAAATTTGTTGTTTATAATTGATACACTTTTCCTTTCATAAATATTTGCAGCACTTAAACCACCAGCTCTAAAAGGGACTAAACTTCCTTCTGTGTCTCTAAACAAAATTCTATTTCCAATATCAGATACAACAACACCCGTACCTTGAGCGTCTGGTCCTTTTAAAGATAAATAATTGTCAGATAAATATGTTATATTTGCATTACTTAAAGATGTCATTAAATTTGTATTAGACTTAAAATCTTCTTTTTCATCGTTAAATAACGACGTTTCAATGTCTCCAAGAGGAAAACCAATCACATATAAATCTTTAGTATAATCAGTTTCTTGATAAACCTCAGAAGAAAACTCAGATTCAACAATAGCATCATCAATAAATGTTGGTCTTGTATAATCTGGATTCCATTCATAAAAAGCTAAATCATTTTCTGTATCACTGGCAATTAAACTTTTGATAGGTTCGCCTGATCCATCATAAGAATATTCTAGTTTAATTCTATCTCGTTGAGGGTTTTGTTGATACATATACCCCCTATCACCAGTTGAAGTTCCTACTTCTCTACCTTCAGGGGAATGATACCCAATGCCAATATCTCTAGCATAGTAAATTTCAATGTCATATGCATTATTTGCTTTATAAGTGCTCCCATCAACCACCCATTTAATGTCTTGTCCCTGATTATTTCTTTGCCAAACATAGCCTCCATAAGTTTCTACAATATAGTTGTAATTTTTAGTAAGAACATCGGACTTTTGACTTTGGTTACCATCTTGTTCATCCTTCTTATCCAAACAGGTATCTTGATACGTTTTCAATCCAGCAGGACACCTTTTATTAAGAATGGAAGGATAAATTTTAGATCTATCATAGTCTGGGTTACCAGAACTATCTTTTATATCTTTAATTACCCATCCACTTGACGCACAGCCATATAAACCACCTGAATCAGGATTTAGACTTACACCAGTCCTATTTGCATCTACATGACCAGGACTTGTACTCGTAGATGAATCATATTTACTGGCATAACCTTGACAGTCCCTAACTTGATCACACTGACTTCGACAAGTCGCATTATAGGACGTAGAAGATCCTACCAGAACGTTATCATACTTAGAGCAATATTCAAATCTAAACCAGCAAAAAAACCCCGTACCAGGCCAACAGAATGTCCTCCACTCAGTACACCTAGTTTCATATCTGTCTTGTGTAAGACTGCACCCTACCGGGGTTCCATAATAATCAGCATTTAAACACTCACTATGGGTAGCAGCTGTCACTTCTTTGCCATTCCAAGTTACAGGATAGTCATTAAAAAAGTATTTGGAATTACAAGATGTTGCCATTGAGGCATATTCATTTTCCC
>JAYOLY010000124.1:2905-3189 GCA_038120575.1 Rickettsiales bacterium | reverse complement strand
AAAATAAAATTAAAGATATAGCTATTATTGTTGGTACATATTTTCACAAAAATCTTAAGGACTCTTATATTATTTTTAAAAAATTACAGATGGAAAATAAAAATCTTAAACTTTATATATTTGGAGATATTAACCCTGTAGCTAAAGATATTTCAAATGACGACACAGTGTTCCTATTTGGCACAAAACCTCGCGACTTCATTTTAAGGAAGCTTTCACAGGCAAAGTATTTCTTAAACACATCTTTGGTGGAAAACTCATGGAATGCCGCGGCAGAGGGTATT
>JAYOLY010000124.1:2428-2774 GCA_038120575.1 Rickettsiales bacterium | reverse complement strand
AATGTGTTCATGATACTAATACAAGAGTCCCGCTTCTTCGAGTGCGTAAGGTTAGCCTCAGAGCACATAAATTGTGTTCTTGGGAAACGGTTGTTTCTGAAATGCTGGAGACAGCTCATTTAAAGTCGTGAGCACTGGTTCGTAAATATGTTTGAAGCTGTAGGGTGAAGGTTAGCGTTCCCTGGGCGCATAGAAGAGTAAGGTGAGATAAGAATAATGAAAGTCGAAGTTAGCGACGAAAACTTTGTTATAAAATATAACACATCTAAGTTCTCGCACGGTCTTGAGTGGGTGACCGAGTTTTTATCGATTAATCACAAACGGGAAGGGCGTGTTTATAGATTGT
>JAYOLY010000124.1:576-2418 GCA_038120575.1 Rickettsiales bacterium | reverse complement strand
CCTAAGCATCTTTTGATCCCCAGGCTTTATGAATTTTCAAGTAGTTGTCTCAGAATTGAAAGACTAAAAGAAGTAGATGAAAGCATTAACATTGAGTTAATAATTCCTAATCTTATAGAATTTGGAAAAATGGGCACAGAGTGCTCTATATCTGTGTTTGACGCTATCTCTTCGCCAACTCAGAGTGTAATCCGTGGTCTGATTTTCAATTGTAAGTTTCTAGGAATTGCAGGAGTTGTGAATGCATCGAGGCACCTGATCAATTTATATAGAAAAAGGCCCAAAAACTTGAAGAGTTGGCTAATTCACAAAGACTTAAAAATCGACCAAAATATGATCCCTACTTCAAAGGGTGTTTATTTTATTGATTTTGGTTCTTCGGTTATTACCAAAAATTATTTCCTTACAGACGTTGTCGAGTTAGCCACTAATCACCAAACCTACGAAGTGGATTTTCATTTAATTGAAAAATTTTTAGAAAGATTAGACATAAAAGCTGATATTTCTTTCATAAGATCGCAAGTATATCTACTCCTGTTAAGGCGATATTTACACTTCCCAGAGATAGATAGGAAAAATAAGGAAAAGATGTACAATGTAAAAAAGTTTCTTAGAAATTTAGATTCAAATATATTGAAAATAAAGGCTTAGAATTTGATGGTTTGGGGTTCTAGATTCAAAAAATTTTATAACAATGTAATTACAACAGATGGTTTTAGTTTTAGTGGATCAGGGTTATTTAATGATGTATTGTCTTCTTCTGGCTGCGTTGTTCCAAAAAACCTACGAGCTGACGAGTTTCTTTATAAGAAAAATGCTTTTTCTTGGCCTTATCTGATTGAGAACCAAATTAAATTTCGGACTAGATTAAAAATTGCATTTAACCTTTTGGAAGCAATTGCTCGAAGAATCCCATTAAATATCGTTCAATCAACCTTCATGTATGAACGTTACTTGCTTCTCAGAGGTCGCGGGATCCGAATTCATGAACCCACAAGTATAAACAGAAGCTTATGGGCTTATATAGTAAATTTGATCATTATTCTTTTTTCCAAGAAATTTAACTCAGACGTTTTTTATAAGTGGATGGCTCTTAAGTATTTTTGGTGTTTAACATCCGCTGCAAAAAAGAATCTTTTATTAGACAACGGCATTCCAAGACATAAATCACTGGTAACCTGGCTTTATTCCAGTCCAAATACTTATGGTTTTTTTGTTTATAGGAATCCTCAACTACAGTTTCAGCAGATTTGCGAGTATTATAAGAATACTGGTCGTTACAAGCCTACGTATGATAGGTTTTTGCAAACGGTACTAGCACAGTATAGTGAAATTGAATGGATGATTGAGTCACAATATCCAATTGTTTTTATTTCCTGTGATAAGCTGATGTGCTGTGAAGAATATAGGCAGAAGCTTTTTGGATTTTTGAAAAAGAATGATATCGTCCATAACGTTGGTTATGATTTCACCGAGTCAATAAAAAACAATAACGTCCTAAAATCTAAAGTAATAGAATTAAAAAAGACAAGTTGTACTGATGAGCTGGAAAAAAAAATATACGAATATCATAAGAAATTTGAAAATAATTTTTGTAAAAATCTAACAAATTAGATTTATTTTGCCATTACACTTAAATTTTTAGAGGTGCATTTGGTTATGCTCGATGTCAGGCTTGCAGAAAGCACTCTGCTTATTACTGGTGGTACCGGATCGTTTGGACGCGCGGTGCTGCGTAGATTTCTTAATAGTAACATTGCTGAGATCAGAATTTTTTCTCGTGATGAGCTTAAACAGGACGACATGCGACGGCAGCTCGGTGATGAAAGAATAAAGTTTTAT
>JAYOLY010000124.1:0-566 GCA_038120575.1 Rickettsiales bacterium | reverse complement strand
ATAGGGGACGTGCGCGACAGCAGGTCAATACAAGATGCTATGAGGGGGGTAGATTACGTATTCCATGCGGCGGCTTTGAAACAGGTTCCGTCGTGCGAATTTTATCCGCTGGAAGCAGTTCAAACAAATGTCGTAGGTACTGAAAATGTGCTTAGTGCGGCTATAAATGAAGGAGTTAAGAAAGTAATTTGTCTTAGCACTGATAAGGCTGTTTACCCTATTAATGCAATGGGTATCAGCAAAGCCATGATGGAGCGTGTTGCTATTGCCAAGAGCCGCAATGTCGATAGCACAATGATTTGCGCTACCAGATACGGAAATGTAATGGCAAGTAGAGGGTCTGTGATCCCTCTTTTCATTGAGCAGATAAAGAAGAATCGTCCTGTTACAATCACAGACCCTGAGATGACCCGATTTATGATGTCTTTAGATGACGCAGTCGAGTTAGTGCTATTTGCATTTGAGCACGGAAATAGTGGAGATATTTTTGTACAAAAAGCTCCTGCTGCAAGCGTTGGTTTGTTAGCTGAAACTCTACAGGTTTTATTCTCAGCGAAGAATAAGGA
>JAYOLY010000123.1:0-3381 GCA_038120575.1 Rickettsiales bacterium | reverse complement strand
ACGAGCTGTTGACGCAATTATTCCTGGAGGAACAATTTATCTCTATCCTGGAACTACAACAGAATCAATACTAATAAACAAAAATCTAAAACTTAGGTCATTGTCAGGGTCAGCTAAAATTGGTGAAACTCAGTTTAATGTCGCCAACATAGATGGGTTGCAGTTATGGTTGGATGCGAGCAATGTTGATGGGCAAGGAAATTCCACCGTATCCGATGGTCAATCCATTGCGACCTGGAAAGATTTGAGTGGAAATGGGTATGATGCGCAACAGGGAAATCAAAGCAAACAACCACTATTTAAGTCAAATGGTTTAAACGGCATTGGGACAGTAACGTTTAATCCAAGCAATATAACGCATATGATAACGGAGCCATTCAATACTCAAACGGATAGCGTAACCATTGTTGGCGTATTTAAAACAGGGGTAAGCATTGCTGGTCGGATTTACTATCATCATGACAACGCAAATGGCGTGGGTTTTAAGCCCCAAAGCAATGGCGTACGTGCCTGGAACTGGAGTTCATCGAGTGGGCGATCCGATGGTCAAGTTATCGCAGGAAGTAGTCTTCAGCCATCAACGGCCTACATTGGCTCGTATTCCTATAAACAAAATGGAACAGCCATTGGGTTTTTAAACGGAACCAATAAAACCACCGCATCCAACACGTCAAACCCAATTAGCCATACTGGTAATAGCGGTAAAATTATTGGTGCACATCCAAACATTGTGGACATATGGACTGGGGACATTGCAGAAATTATGGTATTTGATCAGCAGTTAAGTGATGAACAGTTAATCGATATAAATGACTACCTCGCCAAAAAATGGGGCTTAACGGCCACGGTCGATAGCGACAATGATGGAACCGTGGATGCCGATGATTCATCTCCAACGGATCCATCGCAATGACATTTATAAAGAATTAAACTAATTATGGGATCGAATTTAAAGGGTTTAAAACAAGATAAGATAAGTGTAGATTAAACTATAAATCGATTAGGGAGAAATAAATGAAGCAGACAGTTAAGCTAACATGGGTATTAAGTTTTTTTGTAGGTATAATTTTTGCCAGTCACATAGGTGCTATGACACCCATGCTAGATCCTCAAATTAGTATGATGCAATCAAACGAATCCTTAAATCAAGACTGTTATGATTTAATTAATCAAAATAAGTTTAAAGAGGCATTTGATAAAGCGTCTTCAATTGAAAATATTTTAGACAAAATTGACATTTATTTAGAAATTGGAACCAAAACTGATCGTGCTAATATAAAAAATAAGGTTAATTCAGAACTCGATAAACTTGCAAATAAAGACATTGATTTTATATCAAAAAAACAAATTGAAGAAAAAGTTACTCAGTACAAATTTAAATCCATGACAGTGCAACAGCAAAATGAACAGTTGCAAAGTCAAACAGACTTAGCTGAAATAAGTATGTTGTTGAGTATAGATTCATCCTCATTAAACGTATCTGTGGGAGATAAACTTTATAAAAAATTCTTAACGTTGCTTAAAGAAAATAAAACTCTAGAAAATTTTAAATACATCATTACTATTCTTGATTTAGGAAAGTCTAACGTATTTGTTTCACAAAGAGATACAATGTATGACTTTATTTTTAATGAAGCAAAAGCAATGGAGATTTTTTTTCAAATAGATATTTTAGAAGCGTTGTTAAATAGTGACGACAAAAACAACACTATTTATACAGACTATCTTAAAAATTTATATCAAGATTCTGAACTTAGTGATAAATTAATTATCACAACTCAATTATGCACACTAGATAATGTGCTGTCAGAAAATGATTTTACTACACTTGAAAAAGCCACATTAGATCTATATGAAACGGATAAATCAACACATAATAATTTGAATTGGCTCATTCAATATGCTGAATGTAAAGATAATACAATTAAAAAAGAAATGTATATAGAGCTATTACCAGAATTTCAAAAACAACAATATAGTGTCGAAAATTAGTGATTTGAACTTATTTTATTAATAACCATTCAAGACTTGAAGCAGCTTGTTCAATTTTGGAACTCAGCGATTCAAATTTATTAAAAATATTTTCAATAGCTTTAAAATTTCCTAATTTTAATTGGTTTTCATTTGCTTCAATGTACAGCATTTCAATCGCCTTGTTATAGTGATCAGACGTAACTTTATGAGATTCAACAATCTTATGTATCAATTTAATGATAGAACTTTTATCATATTCATAACTTTGCAACGCTTGTTTAAATAAATCATGAGTAAGATTAACAGATTTAGAGATTATAATAAGATTATCATTAAGACTTTTAGGAATTTGACCTTTAATATTTTTTAAAATCAAAAATTGATTAGATAATTCCAAAATATCTGACGAAAAATATTCAATTCTTTGATAAATTCTTAACAAGTCATACTGTTTTTGGAAATCAAAATTTGCCTGAATAATTTGTTCTTCAGTATATTCAAATACTCTATTAGAATCAGATCGAATTTTTGCTATTTTTGAATGAATATTATCAACTTCCGTGTAATTCTTATTAAGAAAAGACTCTAGCATCTTTTCAATTAAATACAGTTCTTCCTCATCAATACGACTATGCTCAATCAACGATTGTATAACAGTCAGTTCGGTATCTATTTTTGTGAAACCAAAATATTTATCTAGCATATGCAATTATCATAAACTTAGATAATTTTTTTTTCAATAATATCAAACGAATTGATATTAACGGAATAAATCAGATAAAGAAACAGCCTGAGACAGCAAGGCTTTGCCGATAATTGCACCAGAAACATTATCTATTGCTTTAAGTTTTTCAATATCGTCTTTCCCTCTAATTCCACCAGAAGCAATAATGGGAACATGAGATATTTTTGAAAATGTTGATAGCCCCTCAAAATCAGGACCGCTCATCATTCCATCTTTGCTGATATCTGTATAAATTATAGAATGTAAAGGAAGGTCTTTAATTTTGAGTAAAAAATCTGACATGGTGTATGAGCTCTTTTCAGTCCAGCCATGAATGGCTATCATAGATTCTTTAACATCTAGCCCAGCAATTATTTTATTAGGAAATTCTGTTATAACTTGTTGAGAAAAATTAAAATCGTTAACCATAACAGACCCTAAAATAAGTTGATTAATACCAATGTCAAAATAAGCTTTAATTGCGTCGAGAGTTCTGAGGCCGCCACCAATTTCCATATTCAACGTGGTATGTTTGCGAATAGCTTCTATAATAGAAAAATTAACAGTCGTGCCTTCTTTTGCCCCATTTAAATCTACAACATGCAAATATGTAGCTCCTGCTTCTTGAAAATCAATAGCAAGTTGTACAGGATCACTAGAATAGCTTGTGACATCGTCATAAT
>JAYOLY010000122.1:0-3422 GCA_038120575.1 Rickettsiales bacterium | reverse complement strand
ATCTACAACCAAACCATTTGAAAAACTTACTTTTTTCTTTTTAGTTAATGACCATCCATTATATTCGAGAACAATATATGGTTTATCCTTTCCATAGCCATGAGTAAATTTTACATAGTTATAGTTTTTATCAATTAATCTAGATTTAATCCAATCTGATTGTCTTCGATACTCAATTTTTTTTTCGCCTGACAGGGTAGCCTGAAAAGGTAATTCTTTTAGAACAAGATATAAAGTTTTAATTTTCTAAAGCTTTCTAAAAAAAAGGGATTTTGCTAATAATTAAGTTAAACACTAAAGTAATTATAACTTCGGGAAATATTTTTATTTATTAAATTTAAAAATTATTAATATTTTTGATTATGAGTAGCTATTCTTCATCTAGAAGGGATTACCTTGAATCGTCGATTAGAAGATCACGACAAAAGAAAATGTTTCATGATGCAAGCTCATTATTTATCAAATTTTTTACACAAACATTTAAGTCAAAATCTATAGCACTTTTAACTAATAAAAAAGTAAGTCAGATGACGAGGAGGGTTACTGTTGATCCAAATCTATTCAGTAAAAAAAATATTATTGATCTTAAATTTAAGAATCATAAAAATAAATATGATCTTGTAATTGGTGATCTTCCTTTTGAAATAGACCTTTTTAGTTTCCCAAAAAATTATGATGAATTTCGTAAGCAAGAGAAATTTGATGTACCTTTAGAGATTCTTAAAAAAACTTTTAATATTACGAATCCAGATGGTTTTATCATTATTTTCTCTTATGAATTTTATATTCGAAAAAATGCTGAATTTATGAAGGAGGACGATAGTTTTTCTTTAAATGCCATAATTCGATTTCCAAAATTTATTGAAGTTCAAATGGGAATGAGAGTACCTCCCTCAACGAATCAATCTTTATGTGCTTTTATTTTTTCACAAAATAAAACTAAAAATATCTTTTTAGGTGAGATTGATAAAAGATCCCAAGTTGAATTATTAATTTCAAATTTTTATTACAAGAAAAATACTAAAAAACTTTCCAGTGGACTTTTGTTAAATAAACAAGATTTTGTTTCACAGGAACATCACTCGATAAATGAAAAAATAAAAAAACTTCAATCCTCTTATAAAAATTTTAATGCATTAAAGTTTGCAGATATTTGTGTTTCTATAAATCAGGTTAAATCAGGATCTAATTTTGAACATATTGAAAATTCAATTTATATAAGTACTTATTTGTCCTCTAGAAGAAAGATTTATTGCGAGATTCAAGGAATAGGGGATCAGCATGATTTATTTGTTCAACTTGTATTAAATTCAAAGATAGTTATCAATGACTATGTACAAATATTTTTATATTCTAATTACGGTCAGTTGTTAGGTAGATTAGATGCTATAAGTAGAGATCAAACAAATATTAAAGATTTAATTATTCCTATTCCTTCTATTAAAGTTCAAAAGCAAATTATTAAAAATCATGAAAAATTATTTACCATAATGGAGAAAATAGATATTTATTCACGCAAAATGAGATCTTCACCATTAGATAAATCCACCGAAAAAAAACTTAATGATTTAATAAGTATAGTTGATCAATTAGATATTGCTGACAGAGTAAAACAGCAAATAGATAATGGTGAGGATCTTACAACCGAATTTAAGGAAACATTTAATTTAGACTTAAAAACCAAACAAAGATCAGATACTAATTATTTAGTTTTTGAGTCTTTTAGAACTATTGTTGGATTTTGTAACACAAATGGTGGCACACTTATTTATGGTGTAACTGATAAGACAACAGATATTGTTGGAATTAATAGAGAACTGCACCAATTCCATGAAAATAATAGAGATCATTTCAAAAGATATTTTGGTGAGTTTTTAAAGAGAAAGATTGAGAATAAATTTTTAGAATTTATTAAATTTCAGTTTGTTGAAATTGATGAAAAATTATTATTTGTTGTTGATTGCGAAAAAGTCCCACCTCCTGAAGTTGTTTATTTACTTGATTATAAAGGTGAGAATAGGTGCTATAGGAGAATAGATCCTAGAACAGAGGAATTGAGAGGAAAAGATTTAGGTGATTTTATATTATCTAGAATGAAGTTTGATTAAGTTATAAATTCTTATTATTTAATCAAAGGACTAAATAGCCTATTACTTTTCTTTTTTGGCAACAAGCTTTTTATATAAGTCAAAGTTTGTTTTAACATATTCACAATGTTTACATCCATTTGTGTAGGTGGGTATCTTATCTGAATCAAGACAAGCTTTAATTTTATCTAAAGTGGGTTCAATCCATGCCCCAGTACCTGAATGAGATAGGAGACTTACTCTAAAGGTAAGGACGTTGTCAAAACGCTCTTCGGTTTTATTACCGTTGCAGTATACAAAGTAACCCTCGTCTTGAACCTCAAAACCATTTTTTCTTAATAGCCATTGATAAAACTCTATCTGATTTTTATATGATATCTGCCAATCAGCATCAAGCGAGACCTCCTCTTTCTTTGATGTGGCCTTGTAATCAGCAATGATAAGTTGATTAGTCTTTTTGTTGATCCATACATCATCAATCGCGCCAAAGAGATGAAAACCACGATCATGATCCTCATAAAAAACACCTTTTTTATTATTTCTCCAGTCATCTATTTTTTCATGATCAAATGGAATGGCATCTAAATTGTTTTCAACCATGATCGGGTGTGGTTCATGATTTCTGCGATAGATATCAAACTCATTAACTAGAAGGTCATTAACTGCGTTGTTTAATGTGAAAGGAATTTGAGGGACTTGTGAAATTCCTAATTTATTTTTTAGATAAAAGCAGCGAGGACAATCTAAAAAAAACTGTACCCCAAAACGACTTAACCTAAATAGGCTAGTTGAATTTGGTTCGTATGTGGCTGACCTAGGCATGTTATCTATTCCAAATCAAAATCAATTCATTTGATTATTTTATCAATTCAAAAGTACTCATCTTGAAGTCTACATAACATACAGTTTATCTCCAACAACAACCGACCTATATGTAATCTCCTGGATTTTATGGAGTCTCATGGATTGATAGGAATCATAGTAATAGCCAAATGACTTAAATAAACAAAAGAAAAATAAAATTAGACAGATATTAGATAAGCTAAAGCAGACTTTTCTACCATTTTTTTTAATGAACGGTTTTGATGTGAATGCAAAAAATAATTTCATGTTTGCAGTCACGAAGATCATCATGGTGAGTCCTTTTAGTATGTATATAAAAGACATGGTATGGAAGTCAACGATCATGATTCTTAATGTGCCTCATAAAATCATAAGACCCCCTTAATTCAATTAGGAAATCATCATTCATTAGAAATGTAAACCAGGTTTCTGAAACTCGCCAACCAATATCAAGAACATTTTTACTAGGTGGGTAGGTAAATAATTCTATTT
>JAYOLY010000121.1:0-3448 GCA_038120575.1 Rickettsiales bacterium | reverse complement strand
CATCTGGACAACTGAGCCGGTTAAGAGATTTATACCTCACCAAAGATAAAGTAACAGTGAACGATTTAAATCAAGATTTTATTTCTCAGGCTGTCGAGCAACATTTTAATACTAAAGAGGCTCGATTTAAATTTGGTTTTGAAGAAAAGTCTTATATAGCCTATTTTAAATCCATTGCGTTGTCGTTTGATAAAGGTTGGAAAATTTTAGTTTTAGTTGACCATAACAAAATTTTTGGATCTGTGTTCAAAACAAGCCGAAATATTGTTGTTATCTCACTATTAATTTTGTTTGCAGCTGCACTTATTATGAGTTACATTTCAAAGCTATTGTCTCAACCCATTCAAGTCATTACCGATCATGCAAACAAAATCAAAAGTTTTCATCTTCGATCAAAGTTGAATATAAAAACATTTATTACAGAAATATATTTTCTTCAAGAAGCCATTTCTTCGATGCAATTAGGTCTAATGTCATTTCAAAAATATGTGCCAGCAGATTTAGTTAGGCAATTAATAGAAACCAATCAACAAGCAACAATCGGAGCTGAAATGAAAGAATTAACAATATTTTTTAGCGATATTCATTCGTTTACAAAAATTTCTGACGAATATTCTCCCGATGAACTAGCTAAATATTTATCAGAATATTTAGAAGTTGTAACAGGCGTAATTAAAGAGTATACAGGAACAATAGATAAATATGTTGGTGATGCTGTTATGGCATTTTGGGGAGCGCCTAAAGAAAATGACAAACATGCCATTTGTGCATGTCAATCTGCAATAAAAATCCAACGAAACCTGATTGCATTTAATGAAAAAATAAAGCAGTTTGGTGGAAGTCCAATGAGAACCCGGGTAGGCATTCATACAGGCGGAGTTGTTGTGGGGAATGTAGGGTCTTCTGAACGTATGAACTATACTGTGATTGGACAAAATGTGAATTTATCAAGTCGACTTGAGTCCATCAATAAACGATATGGAACACAAATCATTATTAGTGAAGATACCTATCAACAAGTCAAACATTTATGTCTTGTAAAATCATTAGATAAAGTAATTTTTAAAGACAGTTCTCGCGCGTTACAACTCTATGAATTAGTCGGCGAAATATCGGATACACCTGATACAGTAAAAAAATATATTAAGGCATTTGAGTTTCATAAAAATCAATATTTAAATCAAGACTTTAATACAGCAAAAGAAGGGTTTTTAAATTTAAAAAAAGAACAACCTGATGATGCTGTGTTGGACTATTACATTGATATGTGTGACGACTTCATCAGTCATCCACCAGAAAAAGATTGGGATTTTGTATTGAACATTGACGTAAAATCTGATCAAAAAAAACAATCATTAAATAATTAAAAAAATAATGTTTAAAAAAAAAATCACTTGGGTATTAAAAAAATATGCTCACAAAAGTGGATACATTAGTTTCATTATTATATAAAAATTATAAAGATAGCCCTGATAAAGAGTGGTTGTTTACATATGCCAATGGACAGTATAAAGGCGAGAGCTATCGTCAGATATTACATGATGTCATTGCTATGTCTTTAGCCTTACAAAAAATGGGTATAAGCAATGGCGATCAAGTCGCATTATTTTCATACAATAATAGAGAATGGGTCATAATGGATTTTGCTTTGATGCTTTTAGGGGCTATTAGTGTTCCATTTTATCATGGACTAATTGGCGACGAACTGAATCGATATATGGAGCTAGTCGACATCAAAATGGTTTGTGTTAATACAATTGATCAATATAGTTTAATTAAACATTTACCAGCAGAAAAACAAGTTTCTGGACCTATTATGATGTTTGATGACCAAGACCTTATTGACGATTCTGATGTGTATTTTTCATCATGTTTAAACGAAGGACGTGATTTATTTCAAGGGTCAATAGAAGATATGGAATCAAGCATTCAGGCCATTGATGAAGATCAGATTATGACATTAATGTTCTCATCAGGGACCTCAGCAAGACGACCAAGCCCTGTAAAATTAACTCATAAAAACATAGTAACCAATATCAAAGAAATTGCTGAACTTGTGGGTCATGATATTTCATCAAAAGATCGATCTATGGCATTTCTACCGATGTCTCATATACTTGCACGAACTGGGGACCTATATTCATCTTTAGTGATGAAACAAGAAATATATTTTATCCCCAGTATGGAACAGCTCATAGATTACTTGCCCAAAGTATCTCCAACACTACTTGTTTTTGTTCCACGAGTTCTAGAAAAAATTCATGATGCTATTTATCAAAAAGCATCTCCAACAGCAGCAAAATTGCTTGCATTTGGAATCGATTGGTCGACAAAAACACTGAATGCATCAGGGCTAAAAAAACTAGCCATGCTCCCGTTGCATAGTGTATTTAAAGGAGTCATTTATCGAAAAATTTTAAATAAAATCGGCAAAAACTTAAACTTTATCATTTCAGGCGGAGCGCCCATCACTTTAAAAGTGGAATCCTTTTTTTATGCACTAGGTATTGATATTTTAGCAGGATACGGCTTAACAGAAACATCACCTGTTGTGGCTGTCAGAACACGACAAAATAATACACTTGGAACAGTAGGGCATGTGTTAAAAAGCTATCAAGTGAGCCTTCAAGATGATGGCGAAATTTGGCTCAAAGGTCCAAGTGTCACAATGGGCTATCACAACGACCCAGAAGCTCAAGCTGGTCAGTTTAGTGAAGATGGATGGTTTAAAACAGGGGATTTAGGGTGTTTTGATGAGAATAACAATCTAGTGATTACAGGACGAAAAAAAGATGTGATTGTTTTATCTAATGGCAAAAAATGTATTCCTGGAAAACTTGAAGAATTGTTACTTTCTTTAGAAGAAGTGGATCAAGTCTGTTTAATCGGAGACGAACATTCCTATTTAGTGGGTGTCATTATTCCAAGTAAAGACTATTTACATGAACTTGATACCCACAAAGACGACACATTACAAGACATTCAGAAAAAAATTGATACGTTGCTAAAAGATTATCCTAATTTTATGAAAATTAAAAATGTGGTTTTAAGTGATACACCGTTTACATATGAAAATGGATTACTGACATATACTCAAAAAATTAAACGACAATCTATAGCTCAACAATTCAAAATCGAACGAGATAAAGTTTATAGTCAAAAACGGAGTATATATGTCAAAAACAACTAAAAACAATCGAATTGCTATTATTGATGGGTTACGAACACCATTTTGTAAAGCAGGTACAGATCTTGCACATCTAGAAGCCGATCAATTAGGTGCTTTATGTGTTAAAGAATTAATGCAACGCTCAATAGTTGAAGAAAGCCATATTGATGAAGTCATCATTGGCAATGTGTCTCAGCCTGTAAAAGCTGCCAATGTAGCTCGGGTCATTGCCTTAAAAGCAGGATTAAGTTCGCATATTCCAGCTTATACTGTTCATAG
>JAYOLY010000120.1:0-3457 GCA_038120575.1 Rickettsiales bacterium | reverse complement strand
TATTTGTTTTTTTTTTTTTTTTTATTGTTTTTTTTAAAGTCTGATATTTTGTTGGATCTTCCAAAAAAAGTTGAACAATCCATTTATTTAAATTGTTCTGATTCACAAAAAGATTATTATCAAGCCTTAGTCTCTGAGGTTAAATCAAAGTTGGCTAGTCAAGATAAAAAAAACACTTCGCAGATGATTATTTTAAATTTATTGTTGCGGTTAAGGCAGGTTTGTATATCGCCATATTTATTAGACAGTTCTTATAATGAAATGACTCCTAAGTTTATTTTTTTAAAAGAACGATTAAATATATTAAAGTCAGAGGGGTATAGCGCGTTGATTTTTTCGCAATTTACAAAGTCTTTGGACTTGGCAGAAACATTGTGTAAAAATGAACATATAGATTATTTTAGATTAGATGGCTCAACCCCTTTAAAAAAACGAAAAGATAATATTTCTCAATTTCAATCTAGTTCCAAATCACAGGTTTTTTTAATTAGTCTCAAAGCTGGTGGAATGGGGCTTAACCTGACAAAAGCGAGCTATGTCTTTCATTTAGATCCATGGTGGAATCCAGCGGTAGAGACTCAGGCAACAGATCGAACTCATCGAATTGGTCAAGATAAACAAGTTTTTGTATTTAGGTTAGCTATGCATAATACAATAGAAGAAAAAATGTTATCAATGAATGATGAAAAGAAAAAATTGTTTAATTTGTTTTTTGAAGATAGTCAAATTGTTAAACGAAAAGAATTAGTAACATCATCTGATTTAATGCATTTGCTTGAAAGTATGTAATTTTCTTTATGGTTTATTTTTTTTTTGGTATTCTAAAGTTATGAATATTCATAATGAGTGTAATAAATTAAATATAATAAATGCATTTTTTTACCATTTTCTTACGTTATTATTATAATGAAAAGAATAGTTTTTGTATTTAGTGTTTTGGTATTTATGTTGTCCCAGTCTTACGGAGATGCAACTTATTTGCAAGATAAAATGGGCAATCGTGGGCAACTTATATTTGGTAATGGAGGCGGTTTAGAATTTTGTAGCCCAAACCCTGATGAAGGTGGTGATAAGATTCCATTGCTTCAAGTTGTCAATATATCAAATGAAGCTAGAACAAATGCTTGTACTAAAATAAAAGATGATTCTTCTTACAGAGCCAAAGCATTAGATGTTCCAAACAATGCATATTTCATTGATGATGCTAAATTTCTTCGATTTAGTATAAATCCTAAATATTATATTGTTACACAGGGTGAATCTAGTGTAAATAAAGATTCCTTAAATAATTTATTATATAATACTAGACTAAATGTTGAGTATGGAGGTGAAGAAAAATCTATTCATTATGACTATGCTGAGTTGTCCACTAAGTTTTCAGATTTTGATCCTCTAATTACATATACTCTAGATGCGCAACTAATCGTTAATAATGTAGCTCCTGCTTATTATAAATATCTTCAACCTTGTAAATCCGACCAATTGTACGGGTGCTATTCTCCAGAAATTTTTGCTGGTGTAACGAAAAACTTGAACTCGTTTAAATCTAATAATAATAATTTTACTTTTGATCATACAGGGCATTCATTTGGATTGACTATTGGAGATTTTGCAGCTGCTATGGCAATTATTGATGTGGGATCATCTAGTGAAGTAAATGTGTTAACGTTTCGAAGAGATGAAGAACAACAGCAAAATATAGTAGATAGACTATACCTTAATCCAAGTGGGCCTGGTGTTGTAATGGGGTCAGTTGATTCAGTTTTTTCTAATCCCATACTGGGTGTGTATACATCAAGTAATGCAGGAGCTTCTGTTGGAATTGGTACAAAATCTCCCATTGAAGCTCTCACCGTGTCTGGAAACTTATACGTAAGTGGAAATTTACAGGCTAGATTTGGTATTTTTGATAATACTCGATATTCAGATTCCAAATGTAAAAATGATTATAATCATGATGCACAAACAGGTACTGCTGAAACATTAGGTATTGTTGAATTTTCTCCATTGGTTATAACACATAATATTATGGCATTTTCAGATGTTACTCTTTTTCATAAAGGAGACGTATTGTTCTTACTAGATTTAATTGACCCAGATGAACAATTTCCTGATACATACCCAAAATTTAAGAAATCTAATAATTCATCAGCATTTTCAGAATATAAAACAGATGTTTTTTTTCCAACTAAAGGAAATGGCGATTATGTTGATTCATCATTTGATGGTGATTATGAAGAGAATATCGTTAAACGATCTAGAGTTCATTATAACAATTTGTACGGAACTGATTCGACTAATCAAAATGCTAGTTTTCACTTGACCAATACGTTAGTTCAAGAAGTTCCTAAAGTTGATTGTGTAAATGGTATTTGTAATTCTTATCAAGTTATTTCTAAGTTGTTGTGTAGTGATACAATACAATCTAATTTGATTTATGAAGATGGCGAAATTTCAGGTGTTCGAGGATATAAACCGCCACCAAATATGCCAGATCCAGGTCTTCGTTTATACATAAAAGAGAGACCTTCAGATGATACATGGAATCAGGGTGGTAATGCAGCTTGGACAACAAGTGAAACTCGGCCAGGATATGCAAGTAATTTTGTTCAAATGCTAGACGCCTGGGAAGCTGGGGCAACTGTAAACATAACTGATTTTGATACTAGGGGAGGTTGTGATCCTAAAGAGTTTGAAAGTCCATATTTTAAGT
Organism: Rickettsiales bacterium; assembly: GCA_038120575.1. GTDB lineage: Bacteria > Margulisbacteria > Marinamargulisbacteria. Next base: position 744 of record JAYOLY010000120.1, on the reverse strand, counting down.
TCTATCCTGGTGTTTATGATACAATTCAGTTTGAAATTCCTATAAGTTCTTATTTATTTAATCCTAATACTGATCCTGATCGGCTTTTTTGGGGTGATGACACAGCTAAAGATTTTCAAACAAAAGATCCTTTGGCTCAATGTATAAGTGCATCAACAGCAAGTCATGGTTCTCAATCTGTTTTACTTCATTCTAATACAGTATCTGAAAATAAAGGGGTTGACGACGAACTTGAAAACCATGTGCATCATCCTAACGATCATAATTATATTTTAAAATGGTCTGGAGCTGTGGTTGCACCTAAAGAACGAACATATACATTTAAAGTTGATAGTTATGGCCCTGTAGGTATTAGAATCAAAAAAAGTAATGGTGATTGGGATGAGATACATCCTGTTCAAGCACGAGATTTTAGAACGGATGTTGAGCATTATTGTGAACAAAATGCTTGTACTTTTGGGGATGTTTCTACGTATGATAATACATTAATGGATTATTATTTTTATTCAGATTTTGGTTGTAGTTCAGGGTCATGTGATTTTGGAACTTCTTTAGAAGATTGTAAAGCTAAGGCAACAAATAATGGAAATTATAATGACGGTTCAGGAACTAATGTGTGTGATAGTTTATTTCCTTATAATGCATGGGTTGAAAAACATCCTACTGATGAAGAAACAAATATTCATAGTTCAACTATTACAACAAGTCCGTATAGTGCAACTAGGAACGGTAAGACATACACTC
>JAYOLY010000119.1:0-3478 GCA_038120575.1 Rickettsiales bacterium | reverse complement strand
TCTCATAAACACTTTCAAATCTTGATAGGTTCGCTTATATATTTCTTTTGCCATGGTTGTTGTCTCTTACTCTTTAAAAGTCATCACTTAAAGATCAGGTCTTGTTGATCTTAAAAATATATTGGTAGGCTGTCTATTCATTAAAATTGATTGTCTCCATCGATTCGATATTGTGGAGTTGGTTGACATTGACGAGTTAACCTCTTTATGAAAAAACCGCTTAACCCATGACGATATCGTTGCCTGATTGAATATCGACTGAAAACCCGATGCCTGAGAAAAAAATAAAGATGTCGACACAAACTTACTGGCTAATTTAGGAATCAAAAAAGAACATAATACAGCCAACAATGAAAACATCAAATAATGAAATACATCTCCTAAAGACGATAATGACATCGAAAACATCTCACTAGAAAATGTTGAATACACCAACATTAAAATAGCCTTAAAAAAAGACCATGACGATATTTGAATAAAATAAACAAACAACACCCCAATACTGCGAAAACGAAATAAAGGCAACAAACTTAAGACGCAGACAAACGGGGCAATGCAATATAAAAAAACCAATAAAAATTGCTGAAGATTAATTAACACAAACTTAGCTAATTTAAACAATAACGTCGCTATGCCTAAAATTAAATACGAGACACCTTGTTTCAATCCAATTCCATTGACAGCAACCGCTATAGCTTCACCTAAAAAATCAAACGTTTCTGCAGGATTAATCGCCTCTGACAACGCATTAAACAAAGCAATAATATGACTAAATATAGTATCAATGTGATTAACCAAGATCACAACAACAAAACAATGAGCAATCAATGGAATAAATGGAAATGAAACCGTTGAATCAATGATATTAGATTTAATATAATACCAAAACAACGCAATAACAAAACACCCCAATAACATCAACTCTAACACCACTTCTTGAACATCATTAAAAGGTTTTTCAAGTTTATCTAAATATCCTTCAATATCTATTTTTATAGGATGAGGAGCTTCCGACTGAGTTGAATGAGCATTTACAAAGCCACTAATCAACGACACAACTGCCAACTCATCTTGTAAGTGCTGGGCCTTTTGTTCTTGCTCTTTTTTAGTTGTTTCAGCTAAATACTCTAAATGACTGTTAATCTCACTTTGATTTTTAATATTTTCTCCTGCCAACAACGCTATGATAGCTGTGTTTTTAGTCACATCATTAGTGATATCATCTTGAATTTTTGAAATACTCTCTTCAAACTTTTTTTGTTCTTTTGTTCTAAAATCAAAATCTTTGATTGATGTATTCAACCAGACCTGTTTATCCAACCATCCATCCAAATTTCCCATATAATCTTGTCCAATAATCTGTTCCAACTCTCTTGATATATAATTCAATGACTGTAACTGTTGCTTCGTCTCACTTGGTATATAATCAAAAATGTTGTCTTTCACACTCTGATCTGAAAAGCGTTTCACTTGATATATCTGTGATTTAACTTTCTGTGCATCCTTACTTGGTATCGTATTCAACTCTGATGCGATATTTAATCCAGGTACAACCACGTTTACAATATTTTCAAGCCAATCTGCCTGAATACTTGTACTCAACCAACACATCACCATCACAATCACCCACTTACGCATACATCCGCTCCCGACTGGCGATAATCTCTCTTGATCATTTAACTAGCACGTCCAACAACTCATCTCGAGTTCGACACTGTTGATACCGTCTCAACGATTCAGCATCAGTTGAAAACAACTCTTCTTGTAACGCAGATACCACCACTTTAAAAACACATCGATCTGATCCAAACTTCAAAAACACATCTTGCTTTGCCTGCATACTCGATATGATGGCTAAATCTGTTTCATGTAACCCCAACTTGTCTAAGCCTGCCATATTATCTACCCCATGAGCCAACACAAACTTTATCTCGCTATTATCTGCAATGATATTAACCTGTTCATGCTCGACAAAATCTTTTGCTGATTGCGAAATACACCCAATTTTAGTGCCATACTTTCTCGACTCTCGATACAATGTCTCTATCAACTCCACACTCGCCTTTGTCTTCAACACCGACCACGCTTCTTCAAAAATGACTATCTGCTGTTTTCCTTCTTTTACTAAGGTTTTCATCTTCTCTTGTATCGAATGATTAATTAAGAAAAAATATAATTTCTCCAATCTTGGATGATCCTTAAATCGTGTCGTATCAAAAATGACAAACCTCGATCCAAACTCTAGTTGCGATTGCCGATTTAACAACACAGAATACGCCGACGTCTCGGCACAATAAAACAACAACCCTTTTTTAAGTTTTTGTATAAACACCCTATCGTCTTCATCACACGTTACATAATCTAAATATGTCACATACTCCGACAACAATGGCGTATGTTTTGCCTCTAACGATTGATAAAACTCAACAATAGAGTGATCCATTAACTGTTCTTCACTCACCAATAACGACCTGTCCTGATCGTCTGAAATAGCCACCATCAAAAACTGTCTCAAAAACACAAGTTTGTCTCGATTTATGTCTTGTTTTTCGCCATCAACTGAATTAAAAAACGTCTCTTTTGAACAAAATATATTAATTGCGTATCGTTCATTTAAATCTAACTCTAAATAATCTGCATCATACAAAAGTCCTAATTTTTTATACGATCCTCCCTTATCAATGACAGATAAATACGTATCCTCATCATTAAGCCATTGTTGTAACATATAATTCATCGTAAAACTTTTTCCCATTCCTGTTGGAGCTACCATGATAAAATGTGAACTGGGCAACGCATTGTCTTTAAATGAAATCGGAATGGGCTGATTTTTATGACCTTGCAACATCAATTCTGCTGTCTTTGTTCCTTTAAAAAAATCGTTAAACGGCAACAACCACGTCAACGGTTTTGTTAACACCAACTGTGTATATTTATTTAAATAGCATTGTGATGGGATACAACTTAAAAAATTATCTAAATGATTATAATCATCATCGATCATCTGCAGTTTATACACTGCCTGCAATTGAGCTTGTACCTCCAATGCCTTACGTGTCACGTCTGGCTCATCATCTCCAAACACCAACATCGTAAACGAATACTCAAACAACTCTTGTTCTGATCGCGATACCGTCTCTATCGTATCCGTAATTTCGTCAATGGCTTGTCTACTTTTTGTCTCGTCTGCTCCTGATGTTTTAATCCCCAACAAGTCCGCTATCACTCCACTACTAGATGACAATATATTTTTTTTGATCCCTAACTTAGTGATATGCGTATCGGCATCTTCTTTCCTAAATCGTATCGATACCACTGTATTAAATTCAAAATCTAATTGCGATAAAAAAAGCGGATCAGCATGAGTCGGCAATGTCTCAATCACTAACGATTTCACAACCCCATTATCCACATGTAACACCTGTTTTTGATGATCTATCGCACTATGACACAATGCCCCTAACGATATCTCGTCTGT
>JAYOLY010000118.1:2799-3481 GCA_038120575.1 Rickettsiales bacterium | reverse complement strand
CTTTTTGAATCTTATCAATTTTTTTACCCGGTTGACCTGCTTCACTTGTATCGTCTTCTTTCTCACCCTCATCTTCTTTTTCACTATACTGCATAATCTCCTTAGTCAACGATTGAGCTCGATTTAAAGCTCCAATTAATGTCGCTAAACTCATAGCAAATTTAGTCGTTGCAATTAACCCGCTACGAGCTTTTGAATATCGAACAATCATAGAAATAGCATCACGAATTTCTTCAGATTTATCTCCAACAGCATAACTCATCAAACGTCTTCCAGCTGTAATAAAAAGACCAAACGCTGTATTAACAGAATTTTCAACAATCAGAGTCTTTTCAGCTGCTTTTCGCTCGTTATACGATGCCATAATGGACCCATGCTCTTGTAATAAATTTTCCATAACTTCTCGCTGATTTGAATTATGCGAGTCTACAATACCCATTAAATTTGCAATAACCCCTGAATCGATATTATATCCAAACATCTCTCTTAATTGGTTTTGCTTTTGATCATGAATAGCTTGTTCAAACATTAAAAATAAACTTCTCATCATAAACAAATGTGTCATTTTCTTCTGCAAATTTAAAAAATCAGTTGGATCTGTAATTTTAGTCCAACCTTCCATTGATCCGTCAGTTGCATTTGTTATAGGTTGAAAGTGTTGAGTATTTTCTTTTTTATAGTT
>JAYOLY010000118.1:0-2789 GCA_038120575.1 Rickettsiales bacterium | reverse complement strand
AAGAATAATATTAAGGGCTTATTATCTGCATTCTTTTTAGAGTTTAATAAAAACCGTTCTCCTGTAACGGATTCATCTGATCTTTGATCCCAATAGTTTTCAATGGCAGCTTTTCTCTCATCCATCTTTGTGACAAGCGATGGAATATCTTCATGATTTTCATCTTGGTGACTCAATTCAATTTTTTGCAAAAATAAATTTCTATATGTTTTATCGTCTTTTAAATAAGACTTTAACTTATATTTTTCTTCATCAAACTTACGATTATCACTTTTTTCATACTTTTCATCAACAAAAACCATGTCATCATTTTTTTCAAAATCAAATTCAGATCCTATTTCTTCTGGAGATACGCTTTTATACCAAGTATATTTTGACTTGCTTTTATAGTTAGAATCTAAATTTCCAAAAGAGTATAACAATCCACTTTCTAAAGAATCATAAAAATCAAACTGACGTTCAACGATATTCCATCGACTAACATAATGATCTGCTGGTCTATTTAAATCAGAAAAGTAATATCGAGCAGATTTATTATTTAAAGATAAAATATTTTGAATTCTTAAGGCATTAATACCTCCATCATAACTTCTAGATAGATTTTCATTCTGCACATTTTGAATTTTATTAACATTTTCTTTCAGATTACGGAATTCACTAATGGACAGCTTTTTACCTCCGATAAAAAGATCAACAGATGATTTTACAGAGCTGTCATAAAAAGGAACAATATTCTCATCAAATGTTAATGAATTAGAATCTTCCGTATCCTCTTTGCTGCTGATTGAATGCAAATTTGAATCATCTACAGAACCAGAATTAATAGTTAATTCATCATCAATTCCTATTAAAATCTCTTTATATCGTCTATCACGATAGGGTTCATCATAATGATAAAAATTCCATACAGGAGAATAAGGACCCCATCCATAATCTCGATTAACTTTAAATGCTTCAATAAACAAGTTAGCCGCATTTAAAATTTGTTCACCATAAAGTCCAGCCCAAATCGCACCAGAGACCCCAAGTTCAAACATTTTATAAATTGTATCCATATGTTTACGATCTAAATCTTTCTTTTTCATCATCGATTCAGACCAAGCTGCCATTTGAATTTGATTTTCAGCTTTAAAATCTGATATTAATTCTCTTTCAACATTCAAAAATGAATCCAAGATATTAAACCCATTTGAACCATCAAAGCGACTCATTGCATCAGGCTTTTGCTTTCCAAACATATCAGAAACAACTGCTTCAATGGCACTCATAATAGCTCTAATAATCATAAGTTGAAGTTTCATCAAGGCTAGTGTTTTGGTAGACATTTGAGAAACATATGCTGCATACAAACCATTTTGAACAAATGTCGAATCCCCTCTATTTGCAAAAAAACTAGACCCAGAAATTTCATCAAGAGTCTCATTTAGATTCTTTCTCCCATTATTTTGGTCAAAAAAACCACCAACAACTGGAGAAAATTTATCGTTTTCATTCTTTTTCAAAATACGATTAACACGCATTGCATTTTTCATGAAACCAGTGTTTGCCCCCCCCAACGTCACAGTGTAATTTACAGGGGAATTATATCTTAATCGATTATGATAAAGCATTGTCATCAACGAATTATTAACATGGTTTTTAATATTTATTGAATAACGATTTAAACCTACGTTATACCCAAATTCTTCACTATTAGGTGTTTTAGGTGCATATTTATGTTTATCATTTTCCTGATATAAACTTGCAAGCGTTTTGACGTCATTCGCTCTAAATTTATTCAAAACGTCTAAATTAGTTGAAGTTTTATTAAAATAATTATCGAATATAGCTTTTGAAAACTCTCTATGTCTATCTCCATATTTTTTATCAGGTTTGTCTGAAATAGAATTATCATAATCATCTTGAGACATCATTGTAAGAGGATGGGCTAACTTTTTTTTACTTGTTAAATTTTTATAAATATCATTTGTTGAGTCAAAATCAAAATTACCAGGAATAATAGACCCTTTTGAAGTCTTTGTTATCTTTGACATATAATTATCAGAGTGGTTAGTACCTACCATAGTGACAGGATTAGGAAAATTTTCAAATCTTTTTTCTAAATTATATTCAAACTTAGAAAATTGATTTTCTAAAAAAGCATTAGCTGATGTATTAATAGCTGTTGTCCAATACCCTGGATCACCAATTCCAGGAAATACAATAAGTGGCGTTAACGCTCCATACATAGCTGCATTCTGAGCATGAACGTAGGTAGTAATGCTAGGAGCAGCAAGCCATGCAAGCCCAAAAACACCAAGCTCTACTGCTGTTTTAATAGATTTTGCCCTCATAAGCTGAAAACTTTTAAGGTTTTCAATACGTGCTTTCGTTAAATTATTAGCAGCATCACTTAAAGCAACATTATAGTCATGTAATTGATTAAAACTAGTTTTGAACAACTCTAATTCTGCTTCTAAAGATTGTTCAACAGCTTTACGACCTTGGTTTGTCGATACCGTTAATTTTTTATGACCAACATTATCAGAAAACTCTCTTGCTTCTTCTAAGCGTTTTTCATAAATAGTTAATGTTACAAGTAAGGTAACATATGTTTGAACTTGAAAATGATAAATATAGCGACGCATTTGATTAATAAAATTATAATCATAATCAGCAAAAAACTGATTTAAGTCGATTTGAGAATCAATTAATGTATCAAAAATACCATCTGCACTTGCTTCAGCGACTGCTTTTACAGTTTCTGTAACTGGACTTAAAATTCCATTTACTATTTTCATAATAAATGT
>JAYOLY010000117.1:0-3558 GCA_038120575.1 Rickettsiales bacterium | reverse complement strand
AAATGAGAAAATTTATTTCTAAATAACTATCAAATTAAAGTAGTTTTTCTTCTCCAAGAACAGTTGTTCTTCTCATATCCCTATTCTCTTTTAAATCATCAAAGGCTCTTGCTCTATGCATTGTTTGCCTATTATCCCAAATAATTAAATCATATTGAGACCATTGATGAACATACTTAAACTTAGATTGAGTGGCATACTCAATCAAATCATCAATGAAACACATTGAATCTGGCCTTATCCAATCTCTAATTTTTCCAATATGACTGGACAAAAATATTGTTTTTCTGTTGGTCAATTTATTAGTTCTTACTAAAGGTTGTTCTACAGGTGTAAAATTTTTAATCTCTTCAGATGAAAGCTCTCTAGTCATATCAAAGCCCAACCTTTGCCTTGAATAAATTAAAGAATGTTCACATACCATATCTTCAACTTTTTGCTTCGTTTTAGGATCTAAGTTATCATAAGCGGATCTCATGTCTGCGAATTCTGTATTACCACCCTCTTTAGAAATATTTCTTGCCGATAAAAGTGAATATTTTGCGGGAATTTCTTTAAAAGAACTATCAGTATGCCATAGACGATTTCCTAAATTAAATATTCTTCTAGGGTCATCCTTAGTAAATGGTTTATTATTTTTATCTAGGTTAGACACATCAGCCAAATCAGTAGACAACCGCCTATCCTTAGCTTTTGTAATATTTGATTTATTGCCAGAAGCCTCTATTTCACCGAAATATTTTGTAAATCTTACTTGTTCATCATCATTTATATCCTGATCTCTAAAAACTAAAACTGAGAATTTATTTATTGCATCATCTATTTCTTTAATCTGATTTTCTTGTAAATCTTTTTTTAGATCAACTTCAGAAACAAAAGCAACAAAGTCTGGAAATTCTATTCTAGTTTCAATTTTCATTAAGCTCTCCAAATTATTTTAAAAAATTTAATAGCCTTACCATTATAATTTATTATAAATTAAATGTTGTACAATCAAAAAGATAAATTTATGCAAAAACCAGCTTTTTATTTCTTCATAATAATAGTGTCACTGATTTTCGTGTCGTTCAACAAACACTCTTTTGCTCTTGAAAGACTTACTGGAGTATGGTTTGAGTGTGAATTTTCAGGAAAGCTATCTAAGCCAACAGACGACTGTAACATGCTAGATAATGATGGTTTCATTTTCAAAGATAACATTGCAGAACATGTATCAGTTGTTGATAGTCAAGAAACAAATTGCAAAAAAAATAAAATAGGCCAATGTTTTGATAGTAAATTAAAATTTATAAAAATTAGAAAAGGAAGACAAGATAGTGTTGATTTTAAAAATGGTAAATTAATATTATCTTTTTTGGGGTGTGGCCAAGTTTTCCATTTAGATAAAAAAGCTAATTATGTTGAAGCAAAGCCTGATAAAAAAAAATGCTTTTGGGCCGGAAAAAAAGTTTTTTATTTAAAAAAATATGATGGCGAATTAATATTTCAAAATTAAATAGTGATTAATTATGTATATTCTTAAACAAACAAACCTTCTTAAATTTGGTTTGATTACTATAGGTTTAATAGTTTTCTTATTTTGTTTTTATATTATAGTAGGCTTCCTAGGTATAGAATATCTGATGCAGCCTTATAAATACGGTACTTTTTTTTCTTGGATAATTATTTTATTTAGTATTTTTTATAGATTTAGTTTTTTGCTTCTAACCATCGGTGTTTTTTTTGGTATTATTAATGTTTTAGAATGGCATATAATATTTGCAATACTATTTACATTACCAAGCCTGGTTTTTATTTTTCCTAAGCAAATATTAAGTTTTAAAATGAAATCTCAACAAAAAAGCAATAAAACATACCAAAACTATAATGAAGAAACAATTCAACCTTCAAACAAAAACATTAATAGATTTAGACAAAAATCTCAGAACAACGATATAATCGACGTAGATTATGAGATCATTAAAGACGATGAAAATAAAAACTAATTTTTCATATCTAAATTGTAAACTTTTTTAGTATTTAAATCATATACAGCCATTCCTCCACTTGGTACAGAAATTCCTGTAAAAGATTGTATAACTACATAATGAGTAACCATTAAATATGGGCCATTAGATAAGCTCAAACTATTAACTAAATTTTTTAATTGTTCTAATGTTTCATTTCTATCAACATGACCTTGAAAAAAAGAATTCAGTCCCTTGTGGACCTTAAAACTACCCATGTTTAAAAATTTAGCTGTGTCTTTACATCGACACCAAAAACTTGAAAAAATTTTTGTGAATTTTATCTTGTTTTTTTTAAATGTCGCACCAATCAATTTACTTTGTTCAATACCAGTCGCATCAAGATTTCTTTGCGTTTCACATTCTGAAATATTAAAGTTTGCCGGGTCACCATAACCTGGAGCCAAAGCATGTCTCATGAAAACAATTTTATCATTACTATTATTTTGAAATTCCTTCAAAGATATATTTACTTCATTAGCAAATACATTGAAGGTTAAAAAAAATTTAAACAGTAATGATAAAATTATTAATTTCATAATACCAACCTACAAAACAAAATAATAATTTCAAATTAATAAAATTAATTTTTCTTAGTTTCTTGCCAAACTATTAATAATGAAGAAAAAACAATAATGCCAGTACCAATAAAAAAAACAGATGATAAGCTCTCATTGAAATAAAACACGCCAACTAATATTCCGATAGGAACCGATATATATCTTAATGGCGCTAAAAGGCTAGCGGGAGCTAACTTAAGACTGTAAGCTAAACAAATTTGCTGAAAACTGGAAATTACTCCAATGACAACAAGAATTATTAAAATTTCGTTTAAATCAGGCCATTTAATATTAAAAATAATGCAAATTAACCCAAAAATCAAAGCTCCAAATATATTATACCATAGTGCAGTTGATGTTGGATGGTCAGTTTTTCCAAGTCTTCTAACAAAAATTGTCATTATCGCCCCAAATAAAGGGGATAAAACTCCTAAAATAATTCCTATATTAAACCAATCCTCATCAAAAGGGTCTAAAATAAGCATAACTCCTATAAAACCAAATAATGCTAACAATTTTCTATACCAACTTACAGTTTCATTTATGATAATTGGAGCGAGTAGAACAACAAATAATGGCATTGTTTGAAGTAATGTTGTCATCAAACTCAAGTCAATAAATTGAAGTGCTGCAAAAAGGCACCCAAATGACCCTATTCCCATAAAAGTTCTAACTGTCAATACAAACTTAGAATTAATTTTAAACGCCTTTTCTTTTCTTTGCTTTATTGCAGTCAGCATTAATAGGGGAATACAGAATAGATATCTAAAAAACAAAACCATTAGAACTGATAAATCGCCCGCAATTAACTTAACGAGAGTGGCTATTGAAATAGTACAGATCACTTCTACCAGGGAAAGGGATATTCCAAGAAGAATATTAGTTTGTGTTTTGGTTGCAGTCATTTATAAAAGGAATTCTCTTCTAATAAACTTGATGGTCGGGCCAGCGGGATTTGAACCCACGACCTTCCGCCCCCCAGACGGACGCGC
>JAYOLY010000116.1:1988-3566 GCA_038120575.1 Rickettsiales bacterium | reverse complement strand
CACTTGCACAAGGGCTCGTTTTAGGAGGGATTTCCGCAACATTTGAGTCTCAATATCCAGGAATTGTTATTCAAGCCGTAGGATTAACATTTTCAACATGTTTTTGTTTGCTCGGCGCTTACAAGTCTGGAATGATAAAAGTTACAGAAAACTTTAAACTTGGAGTTGCTGCCGCAACAGGTGGATTAATGCTATTTTATTTAATATCTTTTGTACTTAGCTTTTTTGGGATTGGTTTTGGAATCATTTCAGGAAACGGACTATTTGGAATTGGATTTAGCGTCATTGTTGTGGGCATCGCTGCATTAAATTTGGTAATGGATTTTGATTTTATAGAATCAGGAGAAGCCTATGGGGCTCCAAAATATATGGAATGGTACTCCGCTTTTGGATTAATGGTCACGTTGATTTGGTTATATGTAGAAATTCTTCGATTATTATCAAAATTAAGAAGTAGAGACTAGTTTTTTTATGATCATTTTATATTCTAAGGCATTTCATGTTATTGGCTTAATAGCATGGTTTGCCGCCATTTTTTTTCTTGGAAGAATGTATATTTATCACCATGATGGATTAAAAAATAATGACAAATCAATTATTTCACTCTGTGAAGGAGCAGAAAAAAGACTTATTTTTATCATTTTACTTCCATCAGCAATTATAGCAACTTTTTTTGGAGGCATCTTAATCTACTATACTAATGCATTTTCTCAAGGCTGGTTTCATGTGAAATTTTTATTTTTATTACTTTTTTTTTATTATAATCATTACCTAGTAAAGTTAAGAAAAAAATTTATTAAAAATGAGACGCTACCAACAAAAAAGACATTAAGTTTATTAAATGAAGTCCCATTTATATTATCCATCATTATTATCTTATTAGTCTATTTAAAATCTACACTCAATATGCTCATTCCAGTTTCAATTATTGGCTTATTTATGACTTTCTACATCCTATACAAGAAAAAAACAAACTCTAAACTAAATTAAATCTAAAAATGCTTTATTTGCTTTTGGAAAAGGATAAAGATTTAAATCTTTGATTGGAACCCAGCACAATTGTTCTGCAGATTTTGGCTGAATATCACCAGACTCGTACTGACATGAAAAAGCATGCAATGTAATTTTAAAATGAGAATAGGCATGTTTAACCACTTTAATACAATTATTTACTTTTACAGAAATATTACACTCTTCAAACAATTCTCGCCTAACAGTATCTTCAAGGGTTTCATTATGTTCTTGCTTTCCACCGGGAAATTCCCAAAGACCGCCAAGCATCTGATCTTTTTTTCGCTGACCAATTAAAACTTTATCATGATGATAAACAACACCAACAGCAATAGTATAATGTGGAACAGGCTTCTTTTTTGATTTTACAGGCAACTCGGCAACTTTATCATAATTATATGCAAAACAATCTGAAGATAATGGACAATTACTGCAATGTGGGGATTTCGGAGTACATAGCAAAGCCCCGCACTCCATTATTGCTTGATTAAAATCTGCAGGATTAACAGTCTGAATATAATGCTCAAGTTTATGAAAAAGCATTTTTTTAACACTATTGTTTACAAT
>JAYOLY010000116.1:0-1978 GCA_038120575.1 Rickettsiales bacterium | reverse complement strand
ACAATATCATCAAAAATCCCCCAAAAACGGGTAAAAACACGTAAGACATTACCATCTACAACAGGAACAGGGTGTGCATATGCAATAGAACTGATCGCTGCCGCACAATAAGGGCCTATTCCTGGAAGTGTTTGTAAAACATCATAATCTTCTGGTAAAACACCGTTAAACTCTTGGACAATTAACTTTGCAGCTTTATGAAGGTTTCTAGCTCGAGAATAGTAACCTAAACCTTCCCACAATTTTAAAACATGTTGCTCGTCTGCCGTTGCCAAATCATAAACAGTGGGAAATGTAGCTATAAAACGATCAAAATAGGGAATAACAGTTGCAACTTGAGTTTGTTGCAACATCATCTCACTAATCCATGTTTTGTAAGGTGAAGAATTCTCTCTCCAAGGCATATAACGCTGTTCAGAGTTAAACCATTTAAGTAATGATTTTACCCAAACAGTCATTACATTAATTATTTACATTTAAAATAGATTTTAATTCACCAGATTGAAATAATTCCATAACAATATCACAACCACCAATAAATTCTTTGTTAACATAAAGTTGTGGAATAGTTGGCCAATCGGAAAATTCTTTAATCGCTTGACGCAATAACTCATCTTGCAATACATCTCGAGTTTCAAACTCAACACCTAAGTTTAATAAAATTTGAACAACTTGAGCTGAAAAACCACATTGAGGAGCCATTTTATTACCCTTCATAAACAGCATAATGTTATGTGTTTCAATATCATTTTGAATAGCTTCTTTAGTTTTGGTTAAATCCATAATAATCTCCTTTAATTAATATTATATTTATGTTTTTCTTCTTCCCATTTAGAAAGAGAAAATGTCTTTAAAGCCAAGGCATGAACAGTTGTTTCAAATTTTTCTTTCATAGCATTCATCACTAATTGATGTTGTTTAACTAATGATAACTCTTCAAATAACTCCGACACAACAATCGCTTCAAAATGCTGACCATCTTGATTTGGATCATTCACATAAACTAAGGCATTTGGGATTGCTTGAACAATAGTACTTTTAATTTGATCTAACATTAAAATGCTCTGCTAACCAAGTAATAATATCATCAGATTCATACATTGCTTGACCATCAATCACTAAACATGGAGACTGTGTTTTTCCTCCAATTGACATTAATTCATCAAAAATATCTTTACTATCAAAAATATTTTTTATTTCAATATTTATATTATTTGTATCCATGAAATCAGTGACCTTATCACAAAAAGGACAAAAATTTCGAATGTATAGAGTTAAATTTTTACTCATAAGACTTACAATATAAAGAAGAAACACAACTGTCAATGAATCAAAAAAATATTGCGAATCAAAAATAAAATGGTTACTATTTTTTTATGTCAAAAAAAATATGTTATTGTCATTCAGGTTTATATTTTGAGGCATGTTGTGAACCCTTTATATTAGAGAAACAATATCCCAAAAATGCCGAACAATTAATGAGATCTCGATACAGTGCATTTTGTATCAAACATGCAGCTTACATCAAACACTCAATGAAAGAAAAAGCACTAGAGCTATATGATGAAGAATCCATTAAAAATAGTCCTATTGAATGGAAAAAATTAATCATATTAGGAAAAGAAAATGGAAAAGAACATGATGACGAAGGGACAGTAACATTTAGAGCCATTTTTAAAAAATTTCCTGATGATGAAAAACTTCATTTCATTGAAGAAAAAAGTTTGTTTAAAAAAATAGACAACAAATGGTTTTATGTAAATTTAATTCCAATAAAATAAAACTATAATGCTTCTAAAGCATCAAAAATATTTTTTTCCAATTTAACACCGTCTAATCGATTAATTTCTTGCAAACAAGTAGGGGATGTCACATTAATTTCTATCAAATAATGCCCTATAATATCAATCCCTACAAAAAATAATCCTAGTGCCTTAATAAAAGGTTGAATAATTGAAATAATGTCTAGGTCTTGTTG
>JAYOLY010000115.1:0-3714 GCA_038120575.1 Rickettsiales bacterium | reverse complement strand
AAAATTGTAATATTTGGAATCGGTAACATAAACGCATAGTCAAATATTCCATGATGAGTTTGTCCATCTTGTCCTGAAAAACCAGCTCGATCTAGAGCAAAAATCATAGGCAGTTTTTGTATACATACATCATGTATGAGTTGATCATAACCACGTTGTAAAAATGTGGAATAAATAGCTAGAACAGGCTTTGTTCCTATTTTTGATAATCCTGCACAAAATGTGACTGCATGCTCTTCCGCAATTCCAACATCAATATGACGATCTGGATGTTTTTTAGAAAATTCAGTCAACCCACTACCTCCTGTCATAGCTGGAGTGACAACAACGACATCATCACGCTCATTACAGATGTCGATCATGGTATTTCCAAAAATATCTGAATGTGAAAGTGCTGTTTCTTTCTTACGGTTAGGACTTGCAGGTGAAATGCCATGGTATCGAATTGGATCTTCTTCTGCAGGTAAATGACCTTTCCCTTTTTGAGTAATAGCATGGATTAAAATAGGGCCTTTAAATGTTTTGGCGTATTTTATTGCAGCTGTAAGCATTGCAATATTATGACCATCAATTGGACCTAAGTATTTGAATCCAAATTTTTCAAAAATTGAACCCACTTTTTGATCTAGTATAATATTTTTAACACTATCAAAACTACTTTCAATACGTCGTTTCAGTGATTCCCCTTTGGGAACATTGTCCATCATTTTATCAAATATTTTCTTAGCTCGATCATATAGTGGACTCGTTCTTATATTGGTTAGAAGTGAAGAAACGGTTCCAACTGGCTTGGATATCGACATATTGTTGTCATTGAGAATACAAATAAAATTTGTATCTTTAATGTGGTTAACGTTGTTAATAGCTTCAAAGGCCATTCCTCCAGATAAGGAAGAATCTCCAATTACAGATATAACAGAGTAGTTTTCGCCTTGTAAATTACGACTAAAAGCTACTCCTAAAGCAGCAGATAAAGCTGTCGAGGCATGACCTGCACCAAAAATATCATGTTGGCTTTCAAACACATTGGCAAATCCAGATAAACCACCTTCCTGTCTAATTGTATGCATTTTATCAAGTCTGCCTGTTAGCATTTTATGAACATATGTCTGGTGAGATGTGTCCCAAATGATTTTATCTATTGGACTGTTAAAGACAGTGTGCAAAACTAATGAAAGTTCAACTACTCCAAGATTTGAAGCCAAATGACCTCCGCAACTATTGCCTATATCCAACAGCTTGTGTCTGATCTCTTTTGCAAGAACGTGCAATTCCTCAAAAGACAAGGACTTTAGGTCATCAGGAAAATTTAAACTTTCTAACAATGATTTTTTTTCATTTGTCATAATTATTCACACATTAATTATACGTTAAAACTAGATTATGTTTAAGTACAAATTAAGATGTTCTTTTCAACATATAATTAACCAAATCAATAATTACATTTGTATTATTTAAGTTAAGAGATTGAATTTTTTCAATTGCAGACTTAGATTCTTTGACAGCTTCATTTTTTGCTTGATCTAGTCCTAATAAAGAAACGTAAGTTAGTGTATTATTTTTGACATCTTTGTTAGGGCTTTTTCCAAGAGATATCGAGTCTCCAGTGACATCTAAAATATCATCTGTAATTTGAAATAATAATCCCAAATGTTCCGCGCATTGTTCTAAAATTATTAATTTGTCATCAGATAGCTGATGTAAGATAGCAGGGCCAACCAAACAAGATTTAAATAATGCCCCTGTTTTCATGTTGTGAATATGTTTAAGAAAGTTTAAATCTTGCGTTTGAGAACTAGACATAATATCAAGTACTTGCCCACCAACAAGCCCATTAGATCCAAGCGATTTTGAGAAATAAGCTAGTAGCGACAAAATTAGAGAGCTATCAAATCGCAATTGAGTTGAAATGATTTCAAATGCCAATGTGTTTAAGGTGTCGCCTGCTAAAATAGCAATATCTTCTCCAAATTTTACATGACACGTCGGTTTGCCTCGACGAAGATCATCGTCATCCATACAAGGTAAATCATCATGAATGAGGGAATATGTATGAATAATTTCTGTAGCAACTGCAAACGGAATGATTTTGTCTATGTCGGATGAAAAAAAACGCTGAGAAATTAAGCAAAGTAAAGGACGAATACGCTTGCCTCCGTTTAGCAAACTATGTTTTAGTGCATCATTTAGATGTTGTCTATTATCTTGGAATGAATGTTCTAGGCAATTGCTCAGAGCCTCTTCAATAATAGGAAAATAGTGATCAGAAAATTGTTTAAAAGATGTTAATCTTATATTGGTTTCAATCATGATTCTAAGTTGCTTTTTTCTTGATTTAATATATCAAATTGTTTTTCACAATGATGAATGTCGTCTAATATATCTTTTGATAAGTTAATTGCATCAGAATACATTGCAAGACTTTTTTTTAAGTCTATATCATTGTTTTCAATTTGCTCAACAATGTTTTCAATATCATTTAATTTTGACTCTATACTTTTGTCTGATTTACTCATTTTTGTGTATTCCTTCAATTACAGAACTAATTATACCATCATAAACTTGAATATTTATACTGTCGTCAATATCAACATCTGATATAGACTTAATAGGAGTAGTGGACTCTTTTTTAGTGACAATCGAGTACCCTTTTTGAAGTTGATGAAGTGGATTTGCGTACGCAAGTTGCTTGGATACTGACTTTATTTTTATGGCAAGTTTATCTTTTTTGTTTTGAATATTATTTTGAAGTGTGTCTAATAAATAATTAAGATTCATTTCAGTGTTTTTAATTTTAGTGATAAGTTTATTTTCAATACGTGAAAGTTGATTAGCTACGGATTGCTTAATAGTTATAAATGGCATAATTAGTTCTTTTGCAACGGCTGTAGGAGTGGCAAAAGATTTGTCGGAAACTAAATCTAGCAAAGTAAAATCTGTTTCGTGTCCGATGCCTGAAAGAATTGGAACATCGTGCTGGTAGACTCTGCGAACAAGCAATTCATCATTAAAACAAGCAAGGTCTTCTTTTGACCCGCCTCCTCGAATAATAACAATTAAGTCGACGCTTATGGTGTCTGAAAAATTGAGTGCATCAATGACAGATAGTGCAGATTGGGCACCTTGCATAATGGCTGGGATAATTGAAATATTTACATAACCAACCTCTTTGCGAACTGTTTTGATAAAATCCCACATCGCAGCAGAATCTGGTGATGTTATAACTCCAATAGACTTTGGATAAAGTGGAATAGGATGCTTATTTTCAGTATTAAATAGTCCTTCACTTGTTAGCTTTTTTTTTAATTCTTCAAAAGCTAAATTTTGTTGACCAACGCCGTCAACAGATAAATAAACAACTTGAAAAATATATTGACCTTTATTTTGAAATACTTTGATTTTTCCTCTAGCATAAACTTTCATGCCATGCTGAGGCTGAAATGTGAGTAATGTTAAAAATTGAGAATAAATAACACAATTTAAAACGGATTTTCCATCTGTTAAATTAAAATAGAATTGATTTCCTTTTGCATAATATTTTACGTTGGACAATTCTCCTTCAATCCAAATGTCTTGAATTAAAAAATTATTTTCTAAAATACTTTTAATTGTTTGGTTAACTATACTGACACTTAACGGGGAATTGGTATTCATGAGCTTAATCATAACATGTAGATAGATAATAGAAAGTATTTTTAGTTAATATTAAAAATG
>JAYOLY010000114.1:0-3744 GCA_038120575.1 Rickettsiales bacterium | reverse complement strand
AAAGGTCGGCCATTGAGTTTGACTCGGTTGAGACAGCTATTAATTTTAATGAGGATGGCAAAATTGATTCAATTCAACCTGTTCATAGGAATGAGGCTCATAAAATTATCGAGGAATGTATGTTGGCAGCGAACGTTTCAGCTGCTAAGTTTTTGTTGAAGGGAAATAGCCTAGCAATTTATCGTAACCATGAATCTCCTAAAGAGGAAAAGCTTGAGTTACTAAAAAATTATATTGCAGAATTTGGTTTGAAATTAGGCGGAGGGCAGAAACCATCTGCCAAGGACTTCAGTGCTTTACTGCAATTGATTAAATTAAGACCAGAATCTCAGATGCTTCAAACAATGATTTTAAGGTCAATGCAACAGGCGGTATATGAGACAAAAAACAAAGGTCACTTTGGGTTAGCTTATGATACTTATACTCATTTTACATCACCCATAAGACGATACCCTGACTTAGTTGTTCATAGAGCCATAAAGGAAAAACTCAAAAACAAAGAGTTAAGAGTAAAAGATCTTGATGGAATAGCTAAGCAGTGTTCAACAACAGAAAGAAGGGCTGATGAGGCAAGCAGAGACGTGGAGGATTGGTTGAAATGTTATTTTATGAAAGATAGATTGGGTGATATTTTTTATGGAACAATTTCAAGCGTTACTAGTTTTGGAATATTTGTTAATCTTGATGAAATCTATATTGAGGGTTTAATCCATATTACAGATTTAGGCAATGATTATTATGTCTTCAATAAAACAAAACATGCATTAGTTGGTGAAAAAACAAAAAAAAGTTTTGGGATGGGTCAGCGTTTAAAAGTTAAAGTAGCAAAAATTGATATGGAGCTTTCAAGAATTGATTTGTCTTTATGTAATTCTAGTAAATAAATTTTCTAATAATTACAGTAAAATTAAGTATCTTCAATCTTGTGGATGGAAACGTGAAAAAAAAATTCAAAATAACAGTTGTTGGCCTTGGCTATGTTGGACTTTCAAACTCTTTATTATTAGGAATTAACCATAATGTAATTGGATTAGATATTGATAATAAAAAGGTTGATCAATTAAAAAATCATATTTCTCCATTAAAAGACAATGAAATAGAATCATATTTGAAAAAAAAGAATACTAATATTCAATTTGAATTATTTGATGAAAAATTTTTAGTTGATAGTGATTTTATTATTATTGCTACACCAACAAATTATGATGAGCAAGTTAATTTTTTTGATGTAAGCTCTGTAGAAAAGGTAGTTAAACAGTCATTAGATTTTAATAAAAAAGCACTATTAGTTATTAAATCAACAATCCCTGTCGGGTTAACAAAGGAGTTAAATAAAAAATTTAAAACTGATAGAATAATTTTCTCTCCAGAGTTCCTTCGTGAAGGAAAAGCTCTGTATGATAATCTTTACCCATCTAGAATAATTGTAAGTGATGAAAATAGTAGATCTAAAGTTTTTGGAGAAATTTTAAAAGACTGTTCATTAAAAAAAGATCCACCGTTATTATATATTTCAAGCACAGAGGCAGAGTCTGTGAAACTTTTTTCAAATACTTTTTTAGCAATGAGAGTTGCATACTTCAATGAGCTTGATTCATACGCAATTTCACATAATCTAAATGCTAAACAAATAATTGATGGAGTATGTTTAGATTCAAGAATTGGTAATGGATACAATAACCCATCTTTTGGCTACGGAGGATATTGTCTTCCTAAAGATACTAAACAGCTTTTAGCTAACTACAAAGATGTGCCACAAAATATTATAGAAGCAATAATTAATGCTAATTCTACAAGAAAAGAGTTTTTATCTAATGAAATTTTTAAATTAGATCCTAAAGTAGTTGGAATTTATAGACTAATCATGAAAGAAGGTTCAGACAATATTAGAGAATCCAGTCTTCAAGGAATCATGAAGCGTTTAAAAGCAAAGGGAATTGAAGTTATTGTTTATGAACCAATTATTAATGAGAATGAATTTTTTAAATCTGAAGTAACAAGAGATTTAATTTATTTTAAAAATAAGTCTGATGTTATTCTCACAAACAGATTTCATTCTGATTTAGATGATGTAAAAAGAAAGGTATATACAAGAGATATATACGGAGATAATTAAGTGAAAAAAATTTTAGTTACAGGTGGCGCTGGTTTTTTAGGTTCACACTTATGTGAAAGATTACTAAATGATGGAAATGAAGTTTTATGTTTGGATAACTTTTATACTGGAAATAAAAATAATATTCTTTCTTTGTTAAATAATCCAAGGTTTGAACTAATAAGGCATGATGTGACATTTCCCATTTTTTTAGAGATAGATGAAATATACAACCTTGCTTGCCCGGCATCGCCAATTCATTATCAAAATGATCCTGTACAAACTACTAAAACTTCAGTTCATGGTGCAATAAATATGCTTGGATTAGCTAAAAGAACAAAGGCTAAAATATTTCAGGCATCCACTAGCGAGGTTTATGGCGATCCTAATCAGCATCCACAAGACGAATCATACTGGGGAAATGTTAATCCAATAGGTGTTAGGTCTTGTTATGATGAAGGCAAAAGATGCGCAGAAACGCTTTTTTTTGATTATTTCCGACAGCACAACCTTTTAATAAAAGTAGCAAGAATTTTTAATACCTATGGCCCTAAAATGCATATTAATGATGGTAGAGTTGTTTCGAATTTTATTGTTCAAGCAATACGTGGGGAGGATATAACAATTTATGGGAAGGGCGAACAAACAAGATCATTTTGTTATGTCGATGATTTAATCGATGGCTTTATAAAATTAATGGATACAGGCTCAGATGTTACTGGCCCTATTAATTTAGGAAATCCAAATGAATTTACAATAGATGAATTAGCTAATTTAGTTATTAAATTTACCAATTCTAAATCAAAAAAAATTTATAGAGATCTGCCTGAAGATGATCCTAAGCAACGACAACCAAATATAAATCTCTCGCAAAAAATTTTAAAATGGTCACCAAAAATTAATATTGAAGAAGGGCTATTAAAAACAATTAATTATTTTGCTTCAATTCTGAATAAGTAAAATGAAAAATCAAAAATTAGTTTATGGTTTTCATGCTATTTCAAGTTTTGTAAGGACAAATACTAAATTAATAAGCTCCATTTTTATTGATGAAGAAAGGCAGGATCAAAGATTAAAAAATTTTCTCAAATCTTTAGATGATAAAAATATTAAATATCATTTTTATAACAAACAAAGACTAGATAAACTATTACCAAATACAAAGCATCAGGGTGTAATTGCCTTAATATCACAAAAAAATGAAAGTTTTTTTGCGATCGAAGATATTGTTGAAAAAGATTATAAAATTGACCCATTATTTTTAATTCTTGATGGTATTGAGGATCCACATAATTTAGGGGCTTGTTTTAGGGTTGCAGACGCAATGGGAGTCAATGCAATCATCTCTCCAAAAGACAATGCAGTTGGAATTAATGCCACAGTAAGAAATGTTGCATGTGGCGCTACTGAATCAGTCCCATTTGTTAATGTTACGAATCTTAAAAGAGCCATAGACTACCTTAAACAAAATCATTTTATTATCATTGGAACAGAACAGGAAACTAAAAACTCTCTCTATAAGACAGACCTAAATGGCCCATTAGCTCTCATAATGGGATCTGAGGGTAGCGGTATGAGAAGATTAACTCGAGAATCATGTGATTTGCTTATCTCTATCCCTATGATGGGTTCGGTTGAAAGTTTAAATG
>JAYOLY010000113.1:0-3746 GCA_038120575.1 Rickettsiales bacterium | reverse complement strand
TAAATACATTAAGTTATAATCCGTAACTAACTGATTATTATGATAGTTTTTTTTAAAAAATAAAAACTTTGAATGAAATAAAACTTTGAAAAAAAATAATATTTTTGTATTTATACTAATCATGATTCTAGCTTACATTACTAATGTAAGTTTTGCCAAAGCTGATGCGCTCACCAATGATGTAATAATTGAGGCCGATTCTTTAGAAAACATGATAGACAGGAAACTTAAAGCATCAGGAAATGCCATCCTAAGAAAGGCTGATCAATCAATTGAGGCAGATTTAATTGAATACGATCAAATTTCTAATGAAGTATATGCTCGTGGAAATGTCGTCTTAGATACAAAAACATCACATGTTGAGGGAGTAGAGCTTGAATATTCGCTAAGTTCTCAAAGTGGCACAATTCCAAATGCAAGTTTTTCTACAAAAATTAACAATTCTGAGTCTTTATATAATAATACCTTAAGGGGGACAGCCTCTTTAATTTTTATTAACGGAGAGGAAAAGAAATCTGGTCAAAATTTTAAAGTTACAACATGTGAAGCTGATCAAGATGACTGGTATATAAAGGCAAAAGAAGCTGAAATTAACCAAAAATCCCAACGACTTATTGCAAAAGATGTACAGCTTGAGTTTTTCGGCTTCCCTGTTCTATATTCACCATACGCCAATTTTTCTTTTAATGACCAGAGAAAATCTGGATTTCTCGTTCCATCAATAGGGTCAACCTCAAGAAGTGGTATGGAAATTTCAACACCATACTATTTCAATTTATCTCCAAATTCTGATGCGACATTAACACCAAGATATTTTAGTAAAAGGGGTTTTCAACTGGCTGGGGATTATCGATATTTACAATCAAATTATTTAGGAAATGCTGCGATAGAATATATGCCAAATGATGATGCTATGTCGGAAAGAGATAATAGATACTATATACAGTTTGGTCATGAACAAAAATTTGGCAAAGGATTTTCAGGTGTTTTGAGGTATGAAGATGTATCTGATGATGATTACTTCTCAGATTTGTCTTCACTTGTTAGTCAAACGAGTCGGGTAAGTTTACCCCAAGAAGCAAAAATTAGTTATGGCTCCAACAATTTAAATGCTATTTTAATCGCTCAAAGATTTGAAAATCTTACGAGCGCCTCACCATATGAAAGGTTACCGAGTCTGCAAGTTAATTATGATAAAACGTTTGAAGATATTTATGGCAACAACCAATTTGAAACACAGACCGATTTAGAGTTAACGCAATTTGAAAGAAATAATGACTTTAACGGAATAAGTGCGCATGGCACAAGATTTACAGCCCGCCCTTCTTTTGCAATTCCATTTGAAGCAAGCTATGGGTACATAAAACCAAAATTTATCGCAGACATAAAATATTATGATCTTGAGGGAACATCTACAAGTACCAAGAACATCTTTATACCTACTTTTTCTTTAGATAATGCTCTTTATTTTGATAGAACCTTCGCATTTGGAAATCAAAACTTTGCTCAAACATTCGAGCCAAGGGTATTTTACTCATATACAGATTATGAAGACCAGTCGATGCTGCCCATGTTCGATACAGCCCTCATAGATCTTAATAAAAGTTCAATTTTTAGTGAAAATCAGTTTGTAGGCGGTGATCGTGTTATGGATTCACACCAAATTACACTTGGAGCCACTACAAGGATAACAAACGAGGAGGGTCTTGAAAAAATTTCATTTACCCTAGCGCAAAGATTTTATTTAGATGACCGAAAGGTATTGCAAGAAAATCAATTTAGCAATTCAGATTACCAAAGTGATTCATCAGATATTTTTCTTGGCGCTAGTTCGGCACTTACCAAAAATCTTAAAGTTAATTTTGAACATCAATACAATTTAGATGAAGAAACAACTAATAGGCTAGTATTATCAACAAAATATAATCCAGAAATTGGTAAGCTGCTTAACGCTTCATATAGATTTATTAATGACCCAAATGATCAAACTGATATTAAACAAATTAATCTTGCAGGACAATGGCCACTTGGATCTGGATGGAATTCTGTAGGTAGATATCAATATGACTTAGAAAGTCATGGTGTTATTGAGGGTTTAGCAGGATTAAATTATGATGCAGGTTGTTGGACAACAAGTGTTTTATTCCATAGATTCTCTCTGGCAACAAATGATAAAGCTAATTACACACTATTTTTTATGCTTGAAATAGGAGATTTAGGATCAATAGAAACTGGCGGCGCAGGAGCTTTAGAAGAAGCTTTATACAGAAATGTTCCAGGCTCATATCTTTCGAGCGATATGCCAGATAATTATAGGCAAAAATACATACAATAAATGAATTTCATTTTTTTTAAATTTTTTAAAATATTAATATGCATGCTTGTTTTTATTACTCAATCTTATGCAAAAGATTATGAACTGCTGGATCGAATAATTGTGACTGCTGAAAAGAGTGTTGTAACTCAAAATGAACTTTCTAAGGCTCTAAAAAAAAATAATATAAACAAGGAACAACTAACGAATGTTGAATTTAAAAAAATTAAAAAAGAAATTTTAAAATCTTTAGTTGAAAAAAAACTTATTATGCAATATGCAGAAAAACTAAAAATTGAACCATCTTCGCAGGAAATAGAAATGGTTTTTAACAATATTGCTTTGAATAATGAAATTAGCATAGAGGATCTTGAAAAAGATCTATTGAATAATGGAATAAATATCTTAGAGTTTAAAGAGGATTTGAAATATCAACTAACTGTACAAAAAATTAAAGCTAGAGAAATCATGCCTTTTATAAACGTGTCCGAGTTTGAAATAGATGCATGGCTAAAAAATAATAAAGATAATAAATTAAAGTACAACCTTCAGCATATCTTAATAAAATCTAAAAATACAAATACTGAAAAAATATTAGAAAAAATTTATTCGGAAACAGATAAAGAAAATTTTTCGGAGCTTGCCCAGTTATACTCAGATGGACCAAATGCAGATAATGCTGGTAACCTTGGATCCCTCGAGATTGAAGAAATGCCTGAAATTTTTGTTGAAGAAGTTAAAAAATTAAAAATTGGCGAATTATCAAAACCAATAAAATCACCAAATGGAATTCATATATTAAAGCTTGTAAATATTGAGGGCTCTTCAGATGAAAAAAAACTCAGTCAACGAGAATACAAATTTCAGCAGATTTTGCTTAAAAAAAATACAATAAAAACAGATCTTGATATAGAAAAAAGGTTGCTAAATATAAAAAATCAGATCGATAATGGTTTGCCTTTTTCTGAAGCAGTCAAACAATACTCCGAGGAGCAATTCAACAATGATGAAAATAACTTAGAGTGGGTTGCATTAAATAAATTAATTCCTGAGTTTGGTGAACATTTGAACAAATTTCCAGAAAAAAAAATAATTGGGCCGTTTAAAACAGATCTTGGTTGGCATCTTTTAAAAGTTTTTGATCTTCAAGATAGGGATATAACTGAAGATACTATAAAACAACGCGCCAGAATTCAAATTGCTAAAAAAAAAACTGAGATCAGATATCTTGATTGGTTAGATGCGCTTGTCAAAAATTCTAGTGTAAATTACTTTGAGGATGTTCTGTAATTGCCTGCAAAAAAAATATTGATATCTTGTGGAGATCCGGCAGGAGTTGGTCCTGATCTTTGTGTTGCGCTAGCTTTTAAGAGGTTTCCTGCAAAACTAGCTGTTATTGGTAGTAAGCAAGTTATTATGGATAGAGCTAATT
>JAYOLY010000112.1:934-3781 GCA_038120575.1 Rickettsiales bacterium | reverse complement strand
TTAGTTTTAATTTTAGCTTTGAATTACTATCACCACTTACCGCTCTAACTTTAACTCCACCGGCTTCAACATAACCATCTGCAGTTTTTCTAGGATCCATATTAATGTTCTTAGCTTCTGCAGTCATTTGTTTTATTGCGTCGGCTTTGCCTTGCTCATAAAAATGATTTGCTAGTGCGTCAGGGTTAGAAGCAGCAAATAAAGATTTATGAAAATCAGCAGCATTATTGAGAAGTTGATTCTCATTAACATATTTATCAAAAACATTTGATAAATTCTGCGACTTAACTTTATTTACATCACTCACATTGAATCTAAATTTTTTGTCTCCAACTTTGAAATTAAAACCTTTAAAATCATCATTAAAAACTTTATTAGTTTCATTTTGAAAATGTGATGTTTGCTTCTGAAGTAACTCTTCAGCTGATTTTTGCTCATTATTGTAGCGGTTAAAAAAGTCTATTGCTTTTTGTTGCTCAGGAAGTAACTTAGAACCCAACTTGACTTCTTTGTAATATTGATCCTTGAGCCCTGTTAAAAAGTCTTTAGCATTTGCAACCGCTTCTTTGTGAGCTAATTTTTTTCTTTTTATTGTTCTTTCCTCATCTATTTCTTCGTCAAATGAAAATTCATCTTCCATAAGAAATTGTATTTCATCATAACTTAAATGAGGTTTTGTTTGTTTATAATATTCTGTTAACAATGTGTTATCATCAACATTTGAATAATCCGCATTTAACCGAGCATAGTCTTCTAAACTTCCACCCGTTTCTTCCATAAACTTAATTAAGTCTTGGATATTTTCTGGTAGATTTAATTCTTCTTTAACTTCTGTTTCTTCAACCGGTTCAACTTTGCTTTCTTCTTTTTCTGCAGCCACTGCAGTCTCGTCATTACTGGTTTCATTATCTGTAATTTCTTCTACTATTGGAGTTTCTTCTTGTTGTACTTCTTGCAGTTCCACTTCGGCTTTTTGCCCTGCTTCTTCATTCTCGCTGCTTCCGCGTAACACGCTTTCATTTGTGCTTTGTTCTTGAACGGCATCCTCTTGTTGATTTTGTTCGTTAATTTTGTTTAAATCTAATTTGTACATTCCATCCTCTTTGGTGGATATACCGGCATTTTCTAATACCGTTTCTTCTTTTTCGGCCATAGACTTTGGTTGTTCGTCTACAGCTGAAACTTTAATGTCTTCTGCCATAATAAAATATTATATAATTATTTAAAAATTTATCTTGGTTCAAATTGCTCTAAACCAAATCCACCTAGATTGTCAAACCCTGCAGATTCAAAGTTTTTTGGTGGTGCACCAGATTTTCTCTGGTCTATAAGTTCACTTTGTTGTGAAGCTTGTATTTTTGTTCTTTCGTCTTTACGATCTTCTTTATACTTTTCTTTATTTTTAATCACATCTGCTTCAGCTGTTTTAAGCTGCATGTTCAATTGAAACTCAAATTCCATTAATTCTTTCTTAATTGCCGCTTCTCTTTCTAATTTTTGAATATCAAATTGTGTTTGTGCTTCTGCAATTTGTACTTTACTTTGGGCTATACCTTGCTGTTTTTGCATATCTGCTGCCGCTGCTGCTTGTGCTGCTTGCGCATTAGATTGCGTTTGAGCTTGTATATTTTCCATTTGAATTTGTCTATCTCTTTGGAATTTTTGTTTTCTTCTTAGCTTTAATAATTGATTAGCTAATTTAAGATTTTTAATTTCTCTTACATCAATTGCATCTTCTAATTCAATTTGTTTTTGGCTTATAGCCATTTGTATATTATTTTCAAGCAATTGTTTTTCTTCTTCATCTGGTGCTAATTCTAAAAATACACCAAAGTCATGTAAATGTAATTCAGATAATTCCTGCAGTGTTCCTACATTAAATTTACCTAAAGTTTCCATTAATGAATTTGAAGTATTAGAAAATTCTAAAACATCAGATATTCTTAATGAAATTGCCTCTGCTGTTTTTAATGTTAAATATAATCCTGCTTGTAATATATGCCTTGTTGCTGTATTACTATTAGCTGCTGCTAATTTTTGTAAACCAACTAATGCATTTTTATCAGGTGTACTTCCATCTCTTGCTTCATTTAATCCTGTAACATCTCGCATCATTTGTAAATAATAATTATACGATTGAATTAAACTTGCAATTTTTTGGTTACCGCCTGATGCTCTTAATTCTTGGATAGGCACCCTCCCATTATTAAATTCGCCATCTTGTGTCATTGATCTACCAATAACAGAACCTGTTTGGAAATACATATTCAATGCTTCTTGCGGATTGTAATTTGTTCCATTGCCTAAATCCACTTCAGCAATACCATCCGCATCTAAGAATACTCCATCGGGAACCATTCTTGAGAGTACTTGTTGTAATTTAAGATGCGTTATTTGAATCATGTCTGCGAACGACGTCATTCTTCCGACTAATGATTCAGGCTTACCTTTATATATTCTTGGCGCTACAATATTGTAACTCATTGCAACTTTAGTTATATCAGATTTTGGACGTGTCATATTAATACATTTTTTCCATTCTAATATATTTTCATGTCCAATAATTTTAGCACCTTGATATAATACTTCAATTGATCTATTTACTTTTTCAAATCTTGATCTTGCATCTTTTGGTGGATTGAATTCATCTGTTTTTTCAATTGCTTTTTCTGCACCAGTTGCTGTTTGTTTTATTTTATAAACTTGATTTTCAAAAGTTTTGTATTCAAAATATAATACATTTATATACGCTTTATCACTAGCGTCTTCTGGATAATATACATATTTATCATTTTGTTGGTTTTCGTATTTATCCTCTAATTCTTTTATTTGCTCTTCTGTTAATTC
>JAYOLY010000112.1:0-924 GCA_038120575.1 Rickettsiales bacterium | reverse complement strand
CTTCACCTATATAATATACATCATCAAAATATGGTGATTCAGTATATGAATAAACTAAATCTGAAGGATCTACATATTCTAATTTAATGCCTTCAGCTGTATTAAAACTATTTTTAACAGCGGCAATACCCAAAACGGCTATATCATAATCTAATCTTTTCTTTAATAAATCATATTTATTTATATCAAATATATTGTTTATAGCTTGTTCTTCAGCAATTTCAACAGCTTGTTTGTAATTTAACTGCATGTGTAACGATAACTCATCTTCATTTTCAGGTAAATTTTCCATATTCGTATTAGCCGTATTAACACCTAATAATTCTTGAGCTTGTTGTATAAATTCTTTAGCTCTCATATCCCTAAGTATATTTTCCATATACTTGGTTCTTTTTTGATTTGCTGTCTTATCTATTGAGTATGCTTTTATATCATACATTCTTTCTCCAATACCATTTACAACTATATCTACAAACTTAGGTATAATTGGAACTGGCTTCCAGTCTAAATTTAAATATGATAAATCACCATTAATAGACAATTCATCTTTATACTTTTGTATGCTTTGTTCACCTCTTGCATATAGTCTTAATCTGTGAAAATTATCTCTATTTGCAAAGTAACGTGTACTTCCAGAGTCTTTCTTGAACCATTCAGATTCAATAGCCTTTGCAACCTGCATTCCATATTCGTAAGATGCTTTCTCTACGTCTGGTACAGCTTGACTTGGAAAAATACCTTTTGTTATTACTTTCGCCATTTATTGTATTATTTTTGAAAAATTTCCAACAAATTAGGAGTAAATCATGACTAGTAGGGCGCTTCAACGAGGATATGAGATTTTAGAGGGTACAACTAATGATAAAATTACAAAAATCTTTCAGATTTTCATTATTAGTTTAATCGCTGTCAATGTACTTGTTG
>JAYOLY010000111.1:0-3799 GCA_038120575.1 Rickettsiales bacterium | reverse complement strand
GTTGTGCTTCTGGATCTATGCATGCAATACCATCATTGTTTGAAGTAATTTGAGTAGGGACTGTTTGAACTGTCAGGTGACAATCAGAGGCTGCTTCAATTGTCATTTCATTTTTTACCTGAAAACAACCAAAAAAATAAGAATCAGCTTTGCTCTCTTGGCCAGGAGAAACACAAAACTTATCGTGCAAAAATCTTGCTTGTTCCCCCTCTTCCTTTTTTCCTATAATTATACCGTTCATGTACAAATAACGGCCTGATCTTGATTTTATATGATCTATTTTTGTTTCGTCAAAGTAAAGGATACCGTCGTCTTTTTTTACAACTACGTCATGTCCGTCTATGTCAACTTTTTCTATACAATCTGCATTAAGTCTACGTGGACCCGTAAGCTCATCAACTGTCAATGTCTGAGATTGTCTATCATTGACGGTTACAGTACAAACTTGGTGTTGGTTTGCTTGAGGCACTGAAGCTGTGTTACCTTCTCCAGTGTTCACTAAGCAATTTTGTATTTCCTGCACAGGATTAACATCCAGTGTTTCTAATGTACCATTCTTTTCTACACCCTTTATATTACAGCTTTTATCTGATCGACGATTAAGTCTATTTTGGGCTGCCTCCCTAGTCAATGAGTTTGGCAGCGTAGAATGTAATGATAATGTCATATGCTTCTCCGTAATTTTTATTATTTTATATGAGTTATTAAGTTATCGTATAAAATGTTTGAAAAATTGCATGTAAATTGTTCCATAAAAATGTTAGTAATTTAAACTCACCTTTTTCTATATTTATGTAGATCCGTTTACAGTTGAGTTTATATTGATTAAAATCCTTCCTTAATGAATAAACAAAACATTAAACCTATCGCTATCTTAGTTCTTTTGGGATATATGTTTTTAGCTTCCTGTGCGTCTAAAGCAAAAGATAGCCATTATCGTTCTCAAATTATATTACCTGATGTTGATGTCAACGTAGATTTTGATGTTACTCCTCAAAGCGATGTGTTTGAACAAGGAAACTATATCAAAACAATATCCCCTAACCTAACCAATGTCATGAGTCAACTGTCACAACGACTTTCAACTAATCCAGAAATTCAGCAAAAAAAATATCATGTTCAACATAGTCTAGCACTGTCTTATGATTTTGAAGTTCAGTTTCATAAGATTTCTTATACTATTACAGATGTTTTATCAGGAACCCCCCTTCAAGTTTCAGGCCTATTGGCCATTCCCGAACTGACTAAATCATTTCCATTACTAGTTTTTGCACCAGGAACCCGCTCTGGACTATCCTCTGAAACGCCAAGCGAGGCAAGCTCATCTGGTGAGTATGCCTTGATTGCATCTATCTTGGCAGCAGCAACTGAATTTGCTGTGTTTGTACCAGATTATGTGGGTTGGGGAGATTCTGAAAATAGTCCCCATCATTACTTAAATGCAAATGAAGCTGTTCAAGTATTACTTAACGGGGCATCAGCAGCCTATGATTACTCTTTAGAGTCATCTACTTTTTCTTTAAACAAAGATTTAATAATTTCTGGCTATTCTCAAGGCGGAATCAATGCCTTATTTAGTACCATTTATATAGAACGATTTCCAACCCACTATCCAAACTTAAATCTTGTTGCCTCTCTTCCCATGGGAGGCTCTCCTAATTTAAGACAACATATTACCTCGATTTATAATAATACATCTTATGAGTTTCCTATTTTCTTACCGTATATTTTAATGTCAAATAATGACACTCACACCTTTTATCAACACATGGATGATGTTATGGATGATACGTTTTCAGCAGATATAAAAGATTGCATTTTTAATAGTAACTCAACGTTGATGGAATGTAATTCTCTGATCAGTAGTGATGCTCCATTAAACCTGTATGATTCCAATTGGTTAGATATATTTTTCGACAATATTGTTGCCGGCGATATCTCATCGCCATTATCGCGTTTTGTCTTTGAAAACTCTGCTTACTATTTACTCAATGATTGGGAACCTCAAGACCATCTTGGATATCGATTTTACCATTGTCTAAACGATAGCTATACATTTTTTCAAATTGATAATGACTTTGTAAACTATTTAATAAATGAAAAAAATGCTAATGCAACCATGATTAACCCAAGTGATACATCTGGTCATACGACCTGTATTTTACCGTCTTTAGTTGATGCTATTTCTTGGATAAATTCTAATTATAATTAAGTCGAGACTATATAAAAAAGGCCAGCTGCCTCAACACATGTATGATTATGCGTATAAATAATGGATTCGCACCTTATTTTTTTATCGTTTATATCAACAAGCCATGCCTTGATTGAATGTTCTTGATTTAATTGAACAGGATGTAAATAATTGATATTTAAATTGATTGTCATTGCAATTTTGTTCAAACAAAAACAAACCAACCCCATTACATCATCACAGACCGCTGCCAGCACTCCTCCATGAGCTGTGTTAGGTGGACCACTATGTTCTGGTAAGAATGTATAGGTTGCTGTAATGGTATTATCTTTAATTGTTGGTTCTAACTTTAATCCCACCGGATTATGTCGTCCGATGACATAATTAGAATGATTCACATAATCTATCGCCTTAGTTTTAGGATCCATTGTTAAATATGGGTTGGCATCAATGTCGCCAAATGGCAAAGATGAGTGTATTCCAGTTATATAGTTATAAGCCATGTACTAATTATATCATGTACTAAGCTTGAATTAAGCACACTTTATTCTTTAAGTTACATTAAAAACAGGTTAGAATACCCCTGCTATGACAGACTTTATAAAGCATTTAGAATCTATTATTAAAGATCGTAAAGATAATCCACAAGATTCATCTTACACATCTAAACTATTTCAAGGCGGTATTGATCGTATTGCAAAAAAAATTGGAGAAGAAGCTGGTGAAGTTATTATTGCGGCAAAAAATCAAGACAAAACAGAGCTTGCCAATGAATCTGCTGATCTTCTTTTTCATCTTTTAATGTTGTTACAAGCTGAAGGATTAACACTAGATGATGTTATTTCCGTTTTAAAAACTCGTCATAACAAATGAAACCACAATTTAGCCTAAAGTCTTTAGGCTGTGCGCGTAGCCTTGTTGATTCTGAACACATGCTTGACCAACTGAATCAAATTGGTTTTGAAATGGTGCCTGAAGGCAGCTCTGAATCGATAAGAATTTTAAACACATGTTCGTTTATTCAAGCAGC
The DNA here is from genome assembly GCA_038120575.1 of Rickettsiales bacterium. GTDB lineage: Bacteria > Margulisbacteria > Marinamargulisbacteria. The sequence continues at coordinate 578 of JAYOLY010000111.1, read as the reverse complement.
TATTGATGAAACCGAGGCCAATATTGATCAACTTATTAGTGAGAAAAAAGCAGGTACACTCAAACATATTGTTGTTGCAGGGTGTTATCCTAGCCGCTATAAACGTCATGAACTGGAAGCCAAATATCCTGAAGTGGATTTATGGTTTAGCACAAAAGAAGAGCATCTATTACAAACCAAACTATCTGAACTTGTATTTAAAAAAACATTTCAACCCAATATCGATCGCACATACCTAAAGCTCACACCGAACCATTACTCTTACTTAAAAATTTCTGAAGGATGTAATAACTGGTGTTCGTTTTGTACTATTCCAAAAATAAGAGGGGTGCATACCTCAAAGACTATCGAGACAGTTCTTGAAGAAGCAAAACTTCAACTTGCTATGGGGGCAAAAGAATTAATTTTGATTGCAGAAGATACGACGTGTTGGGGTGAAGATATTTATGGAAAAGCGTCGTTTCCATTACTTCTCAACGAACTCTCTAAACTTCCTGTAGACTGGATTCGTGTCATGTATGTTTTTCCTGCTCGAGTTGACGATGACTTTATTGCGACTATCAAACATACACCTAATA
>JAYOLY010000110.1:2110-3837 GCA_038120575.1 Rickettsiales bacterium | reverse complement strand
ATTTTTTAGAGTGATACAATAATTAGGAGATTATAGTTGTTTGAAGTCAAAGATAATATAAATCTAATTTTAAATGAAATAAGTAGAGCTCATAAAAGTAGTAATTTTGCAAAATTACCAATTCCCAAACTAGTTGCCGTATCAAAGAAACAGGAGGATTACAAAGTGCTTGAAGCTTTGAAAACAGGTCATAGATGTTTTGGAGAAAATAGGGTACAAGAGGCTCAACAAAGATGGTCTAAAAAAATTGAAATTTATAAAAATTTAGAGTTAAGGCTTATTGGCCCTTTACAATCTAATAAAGTTAAGCAAGCTCTAGGAATTTTTGATATAATAGAAACTCTGGATAGAGAAAAAATCGTAATAGAAATTGCACGAAAATTAGATATTACTGTTAAGACAAAGAAATTTTATATTCAAATTAATACTGGAAATGAAACGCAAAAAAGTGGTATTCGGGCTCTTCAATCAGATGATTTTATACATTATTGTAAGAATGACTTAAAAATACCAGTAGTTGGCTTAATGTGTATACCTCCAATAAATGAAGAGCCCTCAATGCATTTTTCGTTACTAAAAAAAATTGCAGTGCGAAATAATTTAAAAGAATTATCTATGGGAATGAGTGCTGATTTTAAAGAAGCAATAAAGTTTGGAGCGACATCTGTCAGGGTTGGGTCATTAATTTTTGGAGACAGGAAAGAATGACTTAGATTAGATGTCCTGATTTTTTAGACTTTGTTTCTAGGTACTTTCTATTATGTTTGTTTGGTTTTATTTTAATTGGAACTCTTTGTGTAACATTAACTCCTAAATTACTAAGATGTTTAACTTTTTTGGGGTTATTCGTAATAAGACGTATTTTATTGATGTTTAATTTTGTAAGAATTTCTTTTGCAGGATAGTATAGTCTTTCATCATCATTAAAACCCAGGTTTTCATTAGCTTGAACGGTATCCATTCCTTTTTCTTGAAGAGAATAAGCTCTAAGTTTATTTAACAGACCAATATCTCGTCCTTCTTGAGACAGATAAATAAGAATACCTTCATCAGCATCAGCCATTAATTTTATAGATTTTTTAAGTTGTTCACCACAGTCACATTTGAGGCTACTAAGAATATCACCAGTAATACATTGACTATGTATTCTGACTAGAGGGTTTGACTCTTCAATTTTAAAAGTTTTCCTAGTTTTACCAAAAACTAAACAAAAATGCTCATCTCCACCATCTCTTGGTCTAAACACAATAATCTCACAATTATCAGTGTATGCTAAAGGTACTTTTGCCCTAACCTCCATTACTAAACTATCAGAACTTGCTTTCTCGTAAGAAGTAATTTGTTCTAAACTATCAACATGTATTAAATTTTTCTTAAATGACCATTCACCAATAGAATCAATCGTAATATTACTTACTAAAGATATTAGGCCGGCTGGTAAAAGTCTGGCTTGTCTTAAAAGCAAAAGAGAACCTGACACAATACCATTATCTCTCTCTTCAATAACACCATTAATATGTGGCCTGACATAATTATTGAGGGGCAAGCAGAGTGCTGTAATATCTGACAAAGACCAGTTTTTATTAATTAAAATTGAGCATGGTTTATTGTTTGATTTAATACCTATTGCTTTACAACGGTTAGAAGACAAAATAATATTAGGACGTGAATGTGTAAGATTTAATAAATTGTCAACTGTATCTGATTGAATGAATTCTGAAGAAACA
>JAYOLY010000110.1:0-2100 GCA_038120575.1 Rickettsiales bacterium | reverse complement strand
CTTCTGAGTTCGGAAATTGCTCTTTCAATTTTTAATGTTACGTTGTAATTATTCATTTTTATATTAAACGTTTAAGGTCTTATCAATGGAAGATAGAGTTTCTATACTAATATATGAAAAGAACACAAAATTAAACCTTATTTTAAAAGAACAAATTTTAAAGCTTAGTGTTTATGAGGTTCATTCAGTAGTAAATCAAATAAAATTTTTAGAACTATTGGAATCTGCAAGCATTGATGTCTTAATATTAAACTTTAATGATTTAAGTCCTGAAGTAGAATCTGCTATAGAAAAAAGCATAATGAAAAACAATTTTGGTTTTATTTTAGGCTATTACAGTAAAAACTATACTCATTTGTCTATAGAGAAAATACCTATAAAAATTTTAAAAAAACCTTTTAAAATCAGGGAGTTTTTAAGAGAATTAGACAGATTATTTACTTCTAAATTTTTAAAGACAACTGAGATTTTCTTTATGTATCATTTAAAATTTTTACCATATCAAAGAGTTTTAATTAACGAAAAAACAAAACAAAAACAATATCTTACAGAAAAAGAAAACAATTTGCTTTTTTATTTTTATAATAATAAAAATATTGAAATAGCAAAAAATGATTTATTAAGTGAGATTTGGGGAGTTTCTAAGAATGTTAACACGCATACTTTAGAAACACATATATATAGATTGAAGCAGAAATTGCAGAAAATAGAGCCAAATTTGTCATTTTCATTATTAAATCAAAATGGTTTATATGCTATGCATTTTGAAAATTAACCCACGGGAGAAGAGATTGGTTGCAAATAATTTTAAAGAAAAATTTGGAAATAAGTTTTTTTCAGAAAATTTTGGCGTAAATTATTTATACAAACCAAAATTTGTTGATGATTTTAAACAAATAATGAGCTTAGATATTTTAGATACTATGCTTTCCAAAACAAACATTTGGCATAGTAAAAACTTTTTAATGATGCTTGATCAAAAAAAACTTAGTTACGCCGACTATTCTTCTATAAATTTGGAAACTACAGGTAATAATTATAGGCCAGATGTAAATAAAGTAGAAAATTTAGTAGCTCGTGGAGCTTCAATCATACTAAATGAAATAGAAAAATATAATAAAAGTTTACTGAATGTTGCAGACGAACTTCAAAAGCTTACAAATGGGAGATGTCAAGGAAACCTCTATTTTTCTATGGCAAGTCATCAAGCTTTTGGACCTCATTTCGATTTGCATGATGTTTTTGCTATTCATTTTGAAGGAGAGAAGGTTTGGAATATATACGAAAATATAGAAAAAAGTCCTATTAACCATCCAACTTTCAATCTTAGTTCCGAAGATAGAAGAAAAAGGGCTGGCAAGATTATTGACAGGGTTACACTAAGGCCTGGGGATTTGCTTTACATTCCTAGGGGACAATATCATGATGCATTGGCTTCCAAAAATGGAGCCATTCATATTGCCTTTGGTTTAAGCTATTTTAAGCCTATAGATATAATATCAAGTCTTTGGGAAAAATTTATTATTAATGATTTTATGCGTGAAGATATTGGAATGAATGTAAGTGAAGAAGAAGTAAAAAAATTACTTCATAAGCTATCTGATGAAATGAATAGTATTATTAATTCAGATGAAGCCATGCATGAAGTAACTAAAAATATTAATCAATGGCCATATCAAATGAAACATTTCTCATTAAAAAACCTTTTATCTAAAGGCCACTTTTATGCAATTGACAAATCTGTAAAATTTGAAAAAAGTAACAATAAACCATGTTTAAAAAGTCCAAAAGGTATGGTTGAGATACCCCAAAAGTTTAGTCCCTTAATAGAGTATATAATGCAACAAGAAACAATAAATGAAAAAAATCTTAAGATTCAGTTTGAACATATATCAGATGATATCATTGCTGAGTTTATAGAAAGCTTAAAACAAATGAGGGTGATTAAATTATTTTTTTACAAAATTTCTCATGAGAAACCTAAAAAAATATAAGTAAATTATAACCAAGCGATAACAATATTTTTGAAGCACTATAGCGTGACTATATGGCTGGGGCGGTAGGATTCGAACCTACGGTACACGAGATCAAAACCCGATG
>JAYOLY010000109.1:3056-3853 GCA_038120575.1 Rickettsiales bacterium | reverse complement strand
AAATAATGTCTAGATCATGTTGAGTAATTGTTGTTTTGAGTGGCTTGCCTCCAGCAAAAAAATTGTTACGATGATCAATATCTGAATGCATTCTTAATACAGCTCCAATCGGTTCACCATTTAAGAGGAGAATACGTTTATCACCTTGCTCTGCTTCAGCAATATATTGTTGAGCAATAACTGGAACTTTTTCATACTTTGTCATTGTTTCAACAATAACATTAAAGTTTTTGGAATGTTCTTCGACAATATATACTTCCTGTCCACCGTAGCCATTTGTAGGTTTAAGCAAAATTTTTTTATATTTTTTAATAAATTCAAGAATATCATGTCGCTTTGACGTAATGACAGTTGGAGGAATCAGTTCATGAAATTGACTAAGCCAAATTTTTTCATTCATTGTTCGAATTCCTCGAGGAGAATTTAAAACCTTTATTCTGTCAGGTAATAAATCTAAAATCCAAGTATGATATAAATACAAGTCATCAAATGGAGGATCAGTACGAATAAAAACAACATCTACAGTGTCTTCAGTTAACACAACAGAGCGTTTTATAGTAAATAATGGCTGCTTTGACTCATTAGAAACAACTTCTTGAACATGAAAACGTACTTTGTCCTCAAATTTAGACAATCCATATTTGTCACAATAAAATATACGATGACCTCTTGCTTCAGCTTCCAACATTAATACATAAGTAGTATCTTTTTCAGGGATAATACTTTCTAATGGATCCATTAAAAAAACAATATTCATCACTTACGCCTCCTTAACAACAGCAAGAATAGAAATATAG
>JAYOLY010000109.1:2362-3046 GCA_038120575.1 Rickettsiales bacterium | reverse complement strand
GGCCAAACAATGATACAAATTCAACGACAAATCAAGATTACTATCAAATGAATCAAAGCCCATACCTAGTGAATTTAAGTTTTGTCTAGAATTTTTTAATTCATTGGTTCTCAAAAAACCACCTACATTATTTTTTCCAACATAATATAAACAAGGTTCCAACACTTTATTATTATTTTGAAACCGAGTCGACACACCTTCTTGTATTAAAAAACTTGAAATTAAAGAAGAGTGCTTACCTTTCAACAATTTGTTTTTTGTTTTTCTATTCATATTAAGCACATCATCAGCTGATTCAAAATTCATCACACCCATTCCATATGTTCCCGAATTAGCTTTAACCATAACAAATGGCTTATCGCTAATATTATAAGCATCATACTTACGTTGTATTTGATCAATAAGCAACTGAACATGATGGGCAAGGCTAGACACTCCATCCGAATCCATAATATCCACCTGATCAAGAGTAGAATGAAAACAAGACAACAACCAAGGGTCAACATCAATAGTTTTAGAGCAATCATCTAAAATTTCATGTACATAATTAAAATGATTCGATTTTAAACGAGAATGCCATCCCAAATGGGCTTTTGGTAATATTGGAATATCAAAAATGGTCAGTAAATCTGGGATACCTGACATTAAATCGTTATTTAATATTATCAAATCAAAATCTCGATG
>JAYOLY010000109.1:0-2352 GCA_038120575.1 Rickettsiales bacterium | reverse complement strand
CTTTATAGGCATCTACAATTCGGTTAACACACTCAATTTTTAATTGCTCTCCAGTATAAGTTTCTAGATCTACATACCCTTGCTTTTGACATGCATCAGAGTATTCATCTAAAAAAGCAGCAAGAGTGACATGATATCCAGCTTGAATTAAATATGAATGTAAACAATACACATTTTCTAAATACCATTTATTGCGGGTATTACTTTCAACAATCAGCAATATGGTTTTAATTGATCCAGCTTTTTGAGTAATAGCAGATTTAAATTGAGATGAAATATATGATGAATTAGTCTTATCTAAATTATTAAACCCAGCTGGAAATAAATTTGTATCAACTACACTAGATTTAAAGCCACTATCACGAACATCAACTGAACAATATAAAGGCATCTCTGAAACATCTAATTGAGAAAATACATAATTATTTATTGATTGTATTGTCTCTGAAGAAATTTTTTTAGTTGTCATATTTAATTCCATTATACATCTCTATAAACTTGCAAATTGCATATTAAAAAGCTTAGCATAAAAGCCATCTTGCTGCATCAAATCACTATGTTTTCCTTTCTCTATAATTTGACCTTTATTTAATACAAGAATCTGATCGGCATGTTTTATCGTTGAAAGGCGATGTGCAACAACTAAGGTTGTTTTATGTTTAAACAACGATAACAGCCCCTGTTGAATAGCTTTTTCAGAAAAAGAATCAACAGAAGATGTTGCTTCATCAAGAAGAAGAATAGGGGAAAAAGACGCCAATGCGCGCGCAAAAGAAATCAGCTGTGCTTGACCCGTTGAAAGAGATTTAGCACCTTTGTCTAAAACAGTATCATATTGATTAGGTAAAGACATAATAAAATCATGAATTTGAACAGTTTTAGCAGCCCAAAGCAATCGTTCTTCGGTAATTAAATCATCACCCATGCAAATATTAAAGCGAATTGAATCTGAAAAAAGAATAATATCCTGAGTAACAATTGAAATTTTGGATCGAATAGAGTCAAGTTTCAAGTCGGATATATCGACACCACCATAAGTAATTGAACCAGAGTACCCGTCATATAATCGACCTAACAATCTCAATATAGATGTTTTTCCAGACCCTGTGGGACCAACTAAAGCAAATACTTGGCCTGGCTGAACCTTAAATGAGATGTCATCTAAAATTAACTTATCCTCATAACCTCTATAAGCAAAGGAAACATTTTTAAACATAATAGTAGGATCCTCATCTGTTAAATCTTCAGAACCAGCTTGAAGTGAATCTTTTAATTCAAATGTACCAAATATTTTCTCTAAAGCAGCCAAAGCATGCTGAAGCACAGCAAATTTATTGGATATTTCTTTTAATGGCATAAAAAAGCGATGTATGTATTCTATAAATGCAACCAAAACACCAATTGTAATATAATCCATTTGATACTGACCAAATCCATACCAAATCATGACAGAAATAACAATCACATTAATCATATCAATCAAAGAATACAACAAGGCATCATAAGTAACTGAAGAAATGGTTGATTGATAATAGCGATGATTTAAATGTTTAAATCGAGTAAAACTATTTAATTCCTGCATAAATAACTGCAACACACTAATACCTTGTAATTGCTCTTGAATATAGCCATTCATTTTTCCAATAGTAGATCGAATAATATCAAAATAATAACGTAGCTTTATTCTAAAAAAATTCACTAATACTGCCATAGGCGGAAGAATTAACAACGTAATCAACGTCAACTTAAAGCTTAAAAGACTCATCATAAACACTATACCAACCAAGGTCAAAACATCGGCAATAAGTGTGACTAAACCAGATGAAAAACTCTCATTTAGCGATTCAATATCTGACGTTAATCTTGAAATAACTATACCAATTGGAGTTTTATCAAAATATGCGGGACAATAAGAAATGACATGAATAAATAAATCTTTTCGAATATCCATTACAGTTTTTTGACCTATATACTGAAACAGATACATTTGAAAAGTTTTTGCTCCAAAATCAAGTAAAACAGCAGCTATAAATAAAATAACCATTAAATATAAACCGCCCAAATCACCAGGAATAATATAATTATCAATAGCAAGTTTAATGATATAAGGTTGAACAATATGAAAAAAAGCAATAAAAGGAACTAGAACAAACCCAACTCCTAAAAGAAGTTTATGACGACTTAAATAGTGCCAATAATGAATTAAATAATCTTTATCTTTTTTTAATTTACTCATTTGTCATCTTTTGATATTGCCAAGAATAATGATATAAACCTTCTGAAGCTAGCAAGTCTTGATGAGATCCTTGATCAACAATACGGCCCTTATCCAAAACAATAATATGATCACAT
>JAYOLY010000108.1:1819-3930 GCA_038120575.1 Rickettsiales bacterium | reverse complement strand
GTTTTATTGATATAAAAAAAGAGATATTGGGGGGATATAAAGTGTACTCTCATAGTGGAAAGATTAAAAGGAGAGTAAATATCTTAGATCATGCTAAAAAACTTGTCGAGTTAGGCGTTGGCGAAATCATAGTAAACTCCATAGATAGAGATGGAACAATGTCCGGGTACGATATAGGACTGTTAAAAATCATTTGTGGAGAGGTGCCAGTTCCCGTAGTCGCTTGCGGAGGAGCTTCTTCGTTAGATGATTTTAAAGATGCTATATGCGAAGCAGGATGTTCAGCCGTTGCAGCCGGAGCGATGTTTGTTTTTATGGGGCCTCATAGGGCAGTACTAATAAATTACCCAGATCGATCTTCAATCAATTCAATCTTACCATGAAATCACTGTCAGTGAGGATATAGCAAGTCATGCCAGAGAAAGCGATCTTGGCACCAGTGGATGGTTCGCAAATTACAAAGGCTGCTTTTGTTGAAAAAGTAGCCTTTCAAGTTTGCAAACGATGTGTAATGGATACTACAGATCCTCATATTCAGTTTGATAAATCTGGTATTTGCAGCCATTGTCTGAAGTTTGATAGAGACATTAAGCCTTCTTGGCCAAATCAAGTAGAAGGGGAAAAAAAACTAGAAGAAATAATTTCACGGGTTAAAGCGTATGGTAAACATCGCAAATATGATTGCGTAATTGGTTTGTCTGGTGGCGTAGACAGTTCATTTCTTGCTACAAAAATGGTTGAATGGGGATTGAGACCTTTAGTTGTACACGTGGATGCCGGTTGGAATACAGAACTTGCCGTAAAAAATATAGAAGAGATTTGTAATCGGTTAAATATAGAACTCGTAACCCATGTTGTTGAGTGGGAATCTATGCGTAATATGCAATTAGCATTTATTAAATCAAGTCTTGCGAATCAAGATGTCCCCCAAGATCATGCTTTTTTTGCAGCCCTCTATAAGTATGCTACAAAAGAAAAAATAAAATTTGTATTTGAAGGACGAAATTTTGCAACAGAGAGTGTTCTACCTGAAGCTTGGGGTTATAATGCCATGGATGCAAAGCATGTAAGAGCTATTTTTAAAAAATTTGGTGAAGGAGATTTAAAACAATTTCCTATTGTAAACTTTTTTAATTACCATATTAACTTTCCCATCTTAAAAGGTATGAGAAAAGTTGCCCCTTTAAATCTAATAAAATATGACAAATCACTTGCTATAAGAGAATTAGAAGAAAAATTTGGCTGGCGTTATTATGGCGGTAAACATTATGAATCGAGATGGACTCGTTTTTTCCAAGGATATTATCTTCCTCATAAATTCGGGTACGACAAGAGAAAAGCTCATCTATCAAGTCTGATATTGTCAGATCAGATATCTCGAAACGACGCCTTGTTGGAGCTTAAAAAGCCACTGTACGATAGTAAAATGTTAGAAGAAGACAAAGTATTTATCGCAAAAAAGCTCAGGATAACTATCGAAGACCTAAATGCCTATGTGAAAGATGATGTGAGATATTATACAGACTTTAAAAATAATGAAAGAGCCATTAATAAATTCAATGAAGTTAAAGATCTATTACTGAGAAAATTAACTATGTAATGTGATAAGCAAAATTAATGAAAGTAAAAAGAGCGCTTTTAATAGCAGATGATAATTTTGACCGAGATCCTCGGCCAAATAGAATTGCAAATTTTTTTATCAAAAATGGGTATGAAGTTGCTGTAGTTTCGGACTCACATCCCAATAGTCTTTCTGTTTATGAATACGAACAGTTACCTTATAAGAAAAGAAATGTATTAAGCAAGATTTTATATAAAATATTTATGGCACTCGCAACTTTTTTTTTACCATCCCACAAAATAGTTGAGAAACTACTTTTTTGCTATTTGTACGAAATGCCTGATCTTTGTCCCGAGGTCAGATATGGAGATAGGGGATACTCCGTTGTTTGGGTCGCGAGTATAAAACTTCTTCCATTTGCAGCTGAAATGTGTGGGCAAGCAAAGCTGGTATTTGATGCTCGGGAATTTTATCCATTGCAATATGAAGATAATGTTAGATTTCGTTTGTTTGATGCTCCTTTAGCACATTATATCTGCCTGAGATATTT
>JAYOLY010000108.1:0-1809 GCA_038120575.1 Rickettsiales bacterium | reverse complement strand
TGACAAGATATATACTGTTTCTCCTGGTTTGGCATCAGAGTACAATGTGAAATATGGAGTAAACTGTGAAATATTGCTCAGCGTACCCGATTATCTTGAAGAGAAAGCAGCTTCAAATAAAGTTTTAACTCACAAGGAGCCTATAAAAATTGTTCACCATGGCAATGCAAATAAGAATAGAAAGATAGAAAACATGGTTAATATTGTTGGGCCATTGGGAGACCAATTTGAACTGAATTTCTACTTAACGGGTAATCAAGAAGTCATACAGTATGTAAAAAATGAAGCTAGTAAATATGTTAATATAAAATTCCACGATCCAGTTGAACTTGAAGGCATTACAAAAATGCTTACGCAGTATGATATAGGTCTGTATCATCTTGAGCCGACAGGGTTTAATGTGAGGCACTGCTTACCCAACAAACTATTTGAGTATATACAGGCAGGTTTAGCCGTGGTGACGGGTCCTTCGCCCGATATGGCACAAATAGTATACGACCATGAATGTGGATATGTTGCAGAAGATTTTGAACTATCATCATTACAAAGTCTACTTAGCAGACTGACTATTGACGACATAAATAAAGCAAAGAAAAATAGTGCTATAGCGTCTGTTACTTTGTGTTTTGAAAATGAATCAAAAAAAATATCTGAATTCATGTGCTCTCAAAGTAATTAAGTGACTTTATATGAAACAAAGAGATAAAAACTATCAACGGTGTAAGAAGTGCTTGATGGATACGTCCGTACGAGATATAACCTTTGATAAAAGGGGAAACTGTAACTATTGTGCAGAGTTTGAAGACAAGGCTTCACAGTTTCTATTCTACGAACAAGAAGAAAAAGACTCGTCTTCTATTTTGGAAAAATTTATAGAGTCTGTAAAAGACTCTGGAAGAAATAATCGATATGATTGTGTAGTAGGTGTTTCTGGAGGTTTAGATAGTTCATGGGTCTTGGTAAAAGTTGTAGAGATGGGACTTAAACCGCTCGCTGTTCATATGGACAATGGTTGGAATTCAGAGCTTGCTCAGAATAATATAGAAAATCTGGTCAGAGGACTTAATGTTGATCTATTTACACATGTGATAAATTGGGATGAGTATAGGAAACTAATGCAGGCTTTTTTTGAAGCTGACGTTGTTGACGTTGAATTGCTTTACGATAATGCAATGTTTGCAGTGAACTATCAACAAGCAGCAAAGAACAAAATCAAGTTTATCTTGGCTGGAACGAATACTGCTACAGAGGGTATGAGAATGCCAGAGGGTTGGTATTGGCAAAAGTTTGATGCGAAAAATATTCAATCAATTGGTAAACAATTTGGTCGGGTAAAGACAGAGACATTCCCATGTATTGGCTATATGAGTTATTACTATATGGAATATATCAAGGGGATCAAATGGGTCAGCATACTTGACTTATTAAACTACACTAAAGAAGAAGCATTGTCCGTACTGACAAAAGATTTTGGCTATAAACCATATCCGTACAAGCATTATGAGTCTGTTTTTACTAGGTTTTATCAGGGGTATATACTACCAAGGAAATTCAATATTGACAAGAGACTAGTACATCTTTCATCTCTTATTTTGACCAACCAAATACAGAGATCAGAAGCAGAAAGTATACTCAATGATATAGCTTATCCTAGCGAGCAAGAACTGCAGGATGATATAAATTATTTTTTGAAAAAAATGGGGTGGAGCCGAGATCAACTTCAAAACTATATCAATAGGCCCAGCAGGCCTCACGATTTATACCCTTCAAATAAAAAATTTAACGATGGTTTAATATATTGGGCAAAGA
>JAYOLY010000107.1:0-3940 GCA_038120575.1 Rickettsiales bacterium | reverse complement strand
AGCAGGAGAGCTATACTTAAAAAAATTAGCCGATGTTTTAATCAGTAGAGATGTGTTAATCATTGTCGAAGGTCATACTGACAGCGATCCAATCAATACGACTTTCTTTCCATCAAATTGGCATTTATCTGCCGTAAGAGCCTCAGCTGTTTGTCAAATTTTTGAAGAATCAGGTATAAAAGGAAATCGTTTAAAATCTGTTGGATATGGGCAATCAAGACCTATAGTAGAAAATTCAACTCCAGCTAATAAAAAAATTAATAGACGGGTAGAAATCTATTTAAAACCAATAGAGGAGTCATTTTAAAGATGAATCTGGCTGTTAGAGAGCTCTACATTCAACATTTAAAAATTGCAAAAGAATTGTCTGCGTCTTTTTCGCTCGATTTAAACGCGTCAGTCAATTTTAATAATGTCGATATAGCAGCTAACGTCAATCGAATTTCTTCTCTGAAAAAAAATCATCAGCACATGTCGTGTGTCACCTTTTATTCTAATGAAGGGCGGGGAATAATTGCAATTGATAATCGTGTTTGTAACTATTTAAGTGCATTGTTTTTAGATATAAAATCGACGCCTTCATCAGCAGACGTATCGATGATTATAAACGAGTTTTTTGCATTAACTGTAAGCCAAAAAATTACAGAATTATATAACAAATATAACTATGACATTAAACTCGATTCAGATGTTCAATCATTCGATCGTGTTCATTTTAATGACGACATTGAGTCGTATCATGTCATTAAAATGAGTGTATTTAATAATTTATCAACAACAGGTCATATTTTTTCTTTAATTCCTCATACTCAGCAACAGGGTGGGGCACAATGAAAACCATAGTACATTGGATTATAGCAAGTATGCTATGTTTTTGTATTCCTACACTTGGATATGTAACAAGTGCATACCAACATCTGGGCTACGACTATTTTGAAACCTACATACGTTACGATACGACAACATTATCGCCAGGGTCAGGCAATGACGATTTTGTCGCATTTGGCTATCTTGGACTTGATTTCTCGTTTAAAAATTTAGCGTACAATCTCAGAATTATCCCCGTAGTGCTTGAAGATGCTCAAACTGGAACAACAGATGAAATTTCATGGACAGTACACAATATTCATTGGCAATTATTTAAAGATTACGATTATGGACTATTTAAATTAATCAAACCTGGCGTTCAAATTGGATTAACCAATATTGGTCTACCTAAAACAACATTAAGTCAAAATACAGCCCTTTCTAATTATTTATCTAGCTACTATATGATGACAGAATTTCATGTATTTAAAAATCCTCGTATCAATTTATATTATGGTATGAATTTTAACGCTGAAGTAGACAACGTAAGTACAATTGTTATAGCAGAGTATGAATATAATAAAAATAAGATTTATTACGAAATGGGCTATGATACGAGCTATCTTGGACTCGTATTATATTTATCAGAGTATAAACATATCGAATTTGGAATTAATTTAGCTGGAAACGCCGATACTGATTTGCTAGATGCATCAGGAAATTTTATCGATTCAAACAATGATGGGATTGTAGATGTATCATTTAACCCTGTATATTCTATTTCAATCCATATTCAAAATCCAATTAATCAGAAAAAAAAGAAAAAGATGGCATTAACACCTTTAAATGTTGATGAAAACATGTATCTAGAAATGGAAAAAGGGTTAATCAATTTTTATGATCAAAACTATAAAAAGTCTCTTCTTCATTACAATAATGTTATTAAAAAATATCCCAGTTTTGGTTTAGGGCATGTCCGTCTTGGAAACACATATTATCAACTACAAAATTATTCGCTTGCAGAGTGGCACTGGAAAACAGCACTAAAATACAATATTTCAAACCCCGAAGAAGTTGTCTATTTTCTAAAAAAATTGGAGGCCAAGCAACTTGAATTGGATCAATACCTTTCAGAAGACTAATTGGATAGCTGTTGTTATCTGTCTAATATTATTGCACTGTGTAACATATGGTCAAAGCATAGAGTCTAGTTTAAATTCAACAATAAACACCGAGAGCCTAGAGTTAACACCAGATGTAACACTGGAAACAGATGTAGAATTAAAGTCTACCTTACTTGATGTTGAACTCAATCTTGACGATAGCGATTTAGAACAAAATGACACAATGACAGACCTTCTTGAAGTGCTAGAAAGTCTCAATATTGATACCAATATTGTCACTCGAAACATTGTTCCGGAAGAAGATCTTGTTGGAGATGAAGACTTTATCGAACAACAAGAACAACCTATTAAAACAGTTGAAAGTCGAGACGAAAACAAACCTTTTGTTGCTCAGCCTGAAGGCGAGACGCCTGAAGTAGATACACCTGAACAAAAACAATCAACAACAACCCTTAGAGACGTCATTGAAAAAACGGTTCAACATGAATTAGCAAAAAAAGAACAACCCAAACAACAACCTTGGCTTGAATTTGGACTTGATTATTACCAATTAAATTTTGCAACCAATAAGCGGTTCGATCCTTTTGCGGCCATTCATGGTATCGGCGGTCTATCTATGAATGTTAAAGGTGTTGAATTGTTTTATGGATTTAATAATATCGATCAAAATTATGTTGAAAATTCGATTTACTACACCTTTGAATCGATTCACTTAAACTATTCAGCTATTGGCGTATCGTATCAACGCTATATAAATCAAACCTTTTCAATTCATGGTGGATTTATTCAAGCAACAGCATCAGGAACGTATATGGGAGAACGCCTAAAAGAAGCAGTACAGTCGTCTATATTTATTGGATGTAATGTTGATATTTACGAGTCTATTACACTAAGAGTGTTGTTTGTACCATATTTAAAATCTACGTTCAAACTTGATAATCTAGAAAATTCATTTATTACCTACGATTTTATTCATGACACTAAAGTGACAACAACAGAAACATTTAATAATGTCATGGTTGGTTTAACGTGGGCATTACCTTTTTGGAGATTGTGAAGTGAAGATAAACTCTGTTGATTGGATCTTGATTTCTTTAAAAAAGACATTATTTTTACAAAAACGTTTAAAAAACATTTTTTTTCGCCATATATAACTGGAGAGACATAATGTCAAAAGAAACACCAAAAAAGTTTAGAATAAATTTGATTTACAGTCTGGCAGGGACGTCTCTAACAATATTGGTTATTACCGTTTTATTAATTGCAGGATATTCGTATTTTCAAAGTAAAAAAACACTCGAAAGTTTAAGCCAAGAAGTCATCACAAATGCATCAGAAACCATTTATCAAAAAACTATCTCCTATCTTGAACCTGCTTCAAGTATCACAAAATTTAATTCCAGAGTATTAAAATCAACGTCTATGTCTGATGATAATAGCGCTGTAATAAAAGAATTATTTTTAAATTCTTTAAAAATTTATCCTCAATTTACATCTTGTTTTGTTGGATATGAAACGGGCGATTTTTACATGGTACGACGAGATGTAAACGGATTTATCATTCAACGTGTTGAGTCTAAAAAACAGTTAAATCATATCACGGTGATAGATTCATCATTAAATATAAAATCAAGTCAAAAACTGTCAAGTTCGTATAATCCAACTCAATCAGATTGGTTTCAAGGAGCAGTAAAAAATAAAACAATATATTGGACAGATGTTTATACATTTATTAAAGAAAAAGCTCCAGGAATTACGGCCTCTTATGCTTTTGTAGACAGTTCAGGTCGAAAAGGTGTCTTTGCACTTGATATGTTGTTATCCGATTTAATTTCATTTATTTTGAAGCAAAATATCAGCTATGAAGGCAACATTGTGATGATGGATAGCGAAAAAAATGTGATTGCTGCATCTGGACAACTGAGCCGGTTAAGAGATTTATACCTCACCAAAGATAAAGTAAAAGTTAACGATTTAAATCAAGATTTTATTTCTAAGGCCGTCGAGCA
>JAYOLY010000106.1:850-4218 GCA_038120575.1 Rickettsiales bacterium | reverse complement strand
CTATTGACTCTCGTGGTTATATCCCCAATTTCAAATCTATTTCAACTGATCTTTGTAATAGATTTTCAGTAGAAAGTCGAACTATTTTAGATGCACTAAAAACAATTCAAACGTTTGAACCTGATGGTGTTGGAGCCAGAACCCTTAAAGAATGTTTACTAATCCAATTAGATCATTATAGTTTTGATAGTACAGACCTAAAAGATATTATTGAATTTGTTATAAAACGTCATATTGATGAATTAACTCCTGAACACTACGACAACATTGCTTTATCGGCTAATATTGGCGTTGATGGAGTGGCCTCTATTCATGATTTCATAAAAAACAACTTTAATCCCAGTCCAGGTTCAAGTTTTGCAACTGATAATTTTGATTACAGCATTATTCCATCTTTTGAAGTTTCAATTGATGAAGACAATCAAGTCAGTATAAAAAACTTAGAACAACGTTTAGGTATTCAAATTAATATTTCTTCTCAATATTTAAAGCTATTAGCTGACCCTAATACGGATTCAGAAACTAAAACATTTTTATCAGAAAAACTTCAACGAGCAAAAGATCTTGAAAGTCATTTAAATAATCGAACTCAAACTATGGAAAAAGTAGCTAATTATTTGTTTAACAAGCAACATTTATTTTTAAAAAATGGGTTTGACTATTTAATTCCATTACTTCAAAAACAGGTTGCTGCAGATTTAGCGATGAACCCATCAACAGTTTCAAGAATTTTTTCTTCAAAATATTGTAGAACTCCCTACGGTATTTTTTCTTTAAATCAACTGTGCCCAAGAAATCATTTTGGCAAAACAGCAACACAACTTAAACAAATCATTCATGCGTTAATCGAAGAAAACCCTACCCTATCAGATCAAAAACTATCTATTCTTCTAACTCAAAAAGGGATTCCAATGAAACGTCGAACCGTTACAAAATATCGTCACGAGTTGGGAATCGAATCACGACTTAAAAGACGGTTATCTAATCCAGAATAAATCAGTCTATTTTAAATCTGAGCGATAAGTAATCTTAATATTTGATATATCTCCGTTTACAACCTTAACCCGCCCTCCATTTTGCTCTATTAATGAGGCATCGTCTGTTATGGACTTTAACTTATCTTTAAAGTTATTTAATGCGGCTAAATATGATGTATATTTAACGGCTTGAGGTGTTTGAACGGCTACTAAACTATCTCTAGGTAATGTTTGGGTGACTAGTCCATCTTCAATTTGTTTAATGGTATCTGTAACAGAGATAGCAGGAATGACAGCATCATAATTGTCGATGGCGTCTATAAGACTATAACTGGTTTCTTCTTGAACAAAAGGACGAACAGCATCATGAATTAATTCATAATCGCATTGATGTAAGTGTTCAAATGCATATTTAACCGATTCTGCTCGGCTTACTCCACCTTCAACAACTTGCCACTTACAGTTTAAATTCATGAGTTGAATCAATTTTTTTGTTCTCGCTACATACTCTGTTGGTGCAGTAATAATGCATTCAAAAAAATCTACTTTACAACATGCTTCAAGTGCTAACTCTAAAATCGATTTTTCATTAATACGCTGAAATTGTTTAGGATTTTTAGAATCAAAACGTTGTCCAATGCCACCTGCGGTAACAATTAAACTGATTACTTTCATTGTTTTAACTGACTGACCCTAGCTAAAAACTCCTGTTTGGCTACTGCCACCCTACTACTATTTTGATTAATAATTTTAATCAAATGAGACCCAACTATTGCTCCATCTGCAATTTTATTTACTAGTTTGACATGTTCAGGTGTGCTGATACCAAATCCAATGGCTACAGGAATATCTTTTATTTTTTTTATTTTTTTTATGATTTTAGTTAAAGATGTTGATATACTATCTCTTTCGCCTGTGATTCCTGTATTTGAAATTAAATAGACAAACCCTTCACTTGCATCAACAATTCTTTTTAATCGCAAATCATCACACAATGGTGATATTAGAAAGATAATTGGAACCCCTGCTTTTTTAGATTGTTTTAAATATTGTGATGCTGCTTCAATGGACAGATCTGGAATGACAATGCCATCTAATGTGTTTTGTGCCGCATCTTTGAAAAACTCTTCAACTCCATATTGAAGGATTAAGTTGACAGTACTCATAAAAATGATTGGCTTTTTGTGATTTTGTTTGACTCGCTTCACCATACTAAATGCATGTTTTATTGTAACGTCAGCTTTTTTTAATAATGCTCGCTGATGAGATTGTTGAATGACTGGCCCATCTGCAATGGGGTCTGAAAATGGTAGTCCCAATTCTATAATATCTGCACCTGAACTAAAGACACCTTCACACAATTCTTCAGTGAACTCTATGGAAGGATCTCCAAATGTAATATATGGAATTAAGGTTTGTTTTTGGTTAAAACTTTCTTTAAATTTATCGGACATGTTTTACTATTGTCTCCATGTCTTTATCTCCTCGACCTGAAACACAAACAATCACTGTGTCATTTTTTTTGAATACTGTTTTTAAGTGTGGATCACTAAAAATAGCAAATGCATGAGCCGTTTCCAAAGCAGGTATTATGCCTTCGGTTTGAGAGAGTAACTTACAGGCATCTAATGCCTCTTGATCTGTGACGGCTACAGCGTTTAGTCGTTTTATGTGTTTTAAATAACTTAATTCTGGCCCTACTCCAGGATAATCTAAACCAGCCGAAATAGAATGAGCTAACTCAACCTGACCATGTTTATCTTGCAATAAATAATTTAAAGAACCATGCAACACTCCAGGGCGACCTTTGCTTAATGACGCTGCGTGTTTAGCTGTATGAACACCTTCACCAGCTGCTTCTACACCAATCAAATTCACATTTTTATTTGAAATAAAATGAGAAAACATCCCTATCGCATTGGAACCGCCTCCAATACAAGCTATGACATGATCTGGTAATTTTTTTTCGATTTTCAAAATTTGCTTTTTGGATTCTTTACTTATAATTTCTTGAAATCCTTTAACAATCATAGGATATGGATGAGGTCCTAATGCGGATCCAATAATATAATGAGTGTATTCTACGGTTGCCATCCAATCTCGTATAGCTGCAGTTGTTGCCTCTTTAAGTGTTTTAGACCCCGATGAAACAGGTACAACAGTTGCACCCATCAACTTCATTCTATAAACATTCAGTTCTTGGCGCCTAATATCCTCTTCACCCATGAATATATGACACTCCATATTCATTAAGGCACAAACTGTAGCTGTAGCCACTCCATGTTGCCCTGCGCCAGTTTCTGCAATAATACGCTTTTTTCCCATTTTTTTTGCAAGTAAAATTTGCCCAACCGTATTATTAATTTTATGAGCACCTGTGTGGTTAAGATC
>JAYOLY010000106.1:0-840 GCA_038120575.1 Rickettsiales bacterium | reverse complement strand
TATATTTTAAGTTGAGTTTGTTTAGACAAATTTTCTGCATAAAAAAGTGGCGTAGGTCGTCCAACATAGTTCGTTAGATAATGATTCAACTCTGATTGAAACAATTTGTCTTTTTTGGCCCATTGATAGCATGTTTCAAATTCTTTTAATGCTGGCAACAACGTATCAGGAACAAAGATACCTCCGAATTGTCCATAAAATCCATTTTTATCTGGTTTTTTCATATGATTATGGTATCACCCTTTACAAAAGGAGTTCAATACAAAGACATTTTGAACAAAAAAAACCTATCAAATTAATGATAGGTTTTTTTAAGTATAATAGATTAAGTTCTAATACATTAAGCTATATTACTTTCAGAATCACTCTGCTGATCAGCTTCTTCAGCGCTAGTCTCAAAAGTATCACTTGATTCGTCTTCACTTTTTTCAGTAGCAGTAACTTCAGAATCATCTTCATCACTAAAGTCTTCCGTTAAATCTTTTAGCGTAAGTCCAATTTTTTGGTCTTCAACTAATAGTTTTATGATCTTAGCTTTAACTTCATCACCTACAGCTAAAACATTCTCAACTTTTTCAACTCTTTCGTTAGCCATTTCAGAAATATGAATTAAACCTTCCAATTGCTTCTCAAGTTTAATAAACGCTCCAAAAGGAACTATTCTTGAAATGGTACCATCAACAACCTGACCTACTTTGTATTTCTTTCCAACTGATACCCATGGATCTGGCTCAAGCTGCTTCATTCCTAATGAAATCTTTTTTTGTTTCTTGTCAATTCCAAGTACAAAAACAGTCACGTCATCGCCAACGTTTACAATATCTGTTGGATGACTAACTC
>JAYOLY010000105.1:0-4386 GCA_038120575.1 Rickettsiales bacterium | reverse complement strand
TTTATCCTTGTACGTTATGTTATGCCGTTGCCTTGATTCGATCGGTTCAATTAAAAAGTAGTATGGCTTATCCATACTTAAGCTGGTCCATGCTAGTGATTACCTAGGTTTTGGTTTCTGAGTTAGGACCATCTGCTACATCATCAACGGGGGCTCTTATTTTTCAAGTTGTTGCTCAAAAACTGATTGTCTTGACCTATGTTTTGAATGTTTTTTTTCAAACTTATCATATCAAAAAAATGTTTGTTGATATCAAAATAAGTTTGAATACAACCCCAAGTTCGTTGTCTGAAACATTTTTAAATCAACTTAAATTGTATTCAGAAAAAATAAAATTTACAAAAACAAAACAATAACTATCCAGACTTTTGTTGCGTTTTGATGTCTAATTTAATATAATTTTAATATGAAAATTTTCAAACTATTTACGTTTTTAAGTGTCATTCTAGCTTTTTTATGCCTTTCAAGTTGTAAAAATGACATTGATGTCTCAACGTTGCTTACTAATCCATCTAACCCTGTTGTTCGAATGAAAACAAATATGGGAGACATTTTTATAGAACTTTACCAAAATGAATCTCCGATAACCGTTGAAAACTTTTTAAACTATGTTGATTCAGATTTTTATAATGGAACGATTTTTCATCGTGTAATTAATGGATTTATGATTCAAGGTGGTGGATTGTTGCCTGGATTGGAGAAAAAGGAACCTTTTGCTCCTATCAAAAATGAAGCTGACAATGGGTTAAGCAATTTAAAGGGCACTATTTCGATGGCACGAACCAAACTGATCCACAGTGCAACTTCGCAATTTTTTATTAACGTCAATGACAATACAGCGCTTGATTACAAAACACCAAACCCAAGAGAATTTGGCTATGCCGTTTTTGGACGAGTCATTGAAGGAATGAATGTGGTTGATTTAATTAAAGAAACAAAAACAACCACTGTTCAGCCATATAACAATGTTCCAATTGAAGATATTATCATCAAAAAAGTTATTTTAATCAAAAAATAAAAAATTCTTTGTTTTTTTAACTTTAAAGCCTATCTAGTTTCCCTTATACTTATAATTATTTAGGACAGTGTATGAAGACGAAAAAAATTGCGATATTAGGTGCTGGAATTACGGGTTTAGCTGTGAAAAAAAAGGCAGAAGACCTTGGATTTAGTATAACTTCAGTTGAAGATGCCGACATTGTTATTGCTTCACCAGGTATTCCTCCCGCTGACTACAAAGATATTCATCATAAAGTTATATCGGAAATTGAATGGTCTTATCAACTTTTTCAAGACTCAACAGCACCACCTTTTTTAGTTGCTGTTACAGGAACAAATGGAAAGTCTACTGTGACGTCGTTGATAGCTCATGTACTGGACATTCCCGCTTCTGGAAATATAGGAGTGCCTTTAATTAATTATGTTGGGCTTGAAACAATTTACCCTGAAATTGCTGTTGAAGTGAGCAGTTATCAACTTGAAACTTGCAGAACATTTAAACCAAATATTGCTGTTATATTAAATATCACACCTGATCATCTTCGTCGGCATAATACCATGGATGAATACAAAGCCCAGAAGGCAAAATGCCATGAGAATCAAACACCTTCAGACATCTTGATTTATAATGAAGATGACCCACTTGTGTGTTCAATTGTTGAAGATAGTATTTCCCAAACAATTCCATTTAGTGTAAGAGATATTGACCAAGATATTATTGAAGCCTGTCATTTACCTGGTCAACATAACCAGTTAAATGTTGTTGCCACTATCAAAGTGTGTGAAATGATAGGTAAATCAAAAGAATTTGTTTTATCTCAATTAAACCATTACAAACCGTTAAGCCATCGTTTAGAGCCCATTGGAAAAGTTAAAGAACGCTTTTTTATCAATGATTCCAAATCAACGAATCCAGATTCGACCATTAAAGCCGTTGAAGCGATGTCGGATCACTTTCATATTATTTTAGCCGGAGAAGATAAAGGCTTTGATTTTTCTGAAATGATTCATATCATTCAAAAACATGCTCAATCTGCTGTTGTTTTTGGTGATATTTCAGATATTATGCTGTCTCAATTTAAACTAATTAATCCTGAGTTTCCAATTGTTAAATGTACATCTCTTGATGATACGCTTCAGCATTTGTTAACTGTTTCTAAACCAAACGACACGGTTTTATTTTCGCCATCGAGTTCTAGTTATGACCAGTTTAAAGGATTTGAAGACAGAGGCAATCAATTTATTAAATCTGTAGACTCTTTATGAAACTATTTCGTACCAAGCCTGATTGGGTGGTTATTATTGCTATTTTGTCGTTACTAAGTATTGGCTTGATTATGATTATTTCGACAAGCTCTGTTGTTGGGTTGTCTAACTATAATGATTCTTTTTTCTTTATCAAGCGTCATGTTGTTTTTTTAATTTTAGGATTTTTTGCAGCATTTATTGGCTACATCACACCTTACAGAGTGTATAAAGCGAGTGTTTTTTGGGGATTATGTTTAAGCATTGTGTTGTTATTATTAACACTGTCTCCACTTGGTGCAGAAATTGGTGGAGCAAAGCGTTGGTTAAATTTAGGTTTTTTTCGTTTTCAGCCTGTTGAACTTGTAAAGTTTTTTGTTGTTGTCTTTGTTGCTGTTATTCTTGATCGAAAAAAAACACAACTCCATCAATTTTCTAAAAGTTTATTTCCTATGTTTATTGTCTGTATTAGTGTTTTTGGATTAATTCTTTTACAACCTGATTTAGGTAATGTGGGTTTGATTGCTCTTGTTATTTTTTGTTTAATGTTTCTGTCTCCTATTCCTCTTAACTATATTGTTAGCTCTGTTGTTGCTGGGATTGTTGCATTGAGTGTTATTATTTTGAAACATGATTATCAAGTGAAACGTATTTTATCGTTTCTATCTCCTTGGGAAGATCCTCTGGGAAGTAATTATCATATGGTTCAATCGTTGATTGCCATTGGAATTGGTGGGTTTACTGGTGTTGGGATAGGTGAAAGCAAACTTAAATATTTTTATTTACCTCTTCAATATTCTGATTTTATTTTTTCAATTATTTGTGAAGAGGGTGGGTTTATTTTAGCTGCTATTGTGATTATTTTATACACCATCGTGTTGATTAAAGGGTATGCTCTTGCAAAAAAATCAACTCACTTTTTTGGGTTTTATTTTGCTTTTGGATTAACTCTTTTAATATGTCTACAAGCTTTTATCAATATTGCTGTTGTATCTGGACTTATGCCTGTTACTGGTATTCCATTAACCTTTATAAGCTTTGGAGGAACCTCGTTGATTTCGTCTCTTTTTTATGTTGGTGTAATTTTAAATATTGCTTCAAGCCAACACGATAAGCAATATGATGTGATGACCAAAAGCCGATGATAGCCTTTACATGTAGTGGAACAGGTGGACATATTTATCCTGCTATTGCTGTGGCTCAACAGCTTGACGACACCCCTTGCTTGTTTATTGTTGAAAAAGATAGACTTGCTGCCGATGTTGTTCCTAAATATGGCTTTCAGTGTGAGTATATAATATGTCATACTAAGCAGGTATTGTCATGGTTTAAAACCATAGCTACTGTCTTTAAAGTTTTCAAAAATAACCCAATAACAAGTCTGATTAGTACAGGTGGATATGCCACTATTCCTGTTGTTTTTGTCGCTTGGCTATTAAGAATCCCTATTACACTGCTCGAACAAAACACCATTCCTGGTCGAGCTAACCGCTTATTAGCTTTTTTTGCATCAAAAATTTGTGTCAGTTTTCAATCGTCTACATCCTATTTTAAACACAAGCATATATATGTCACTGGAAACCCTATTCGATCAAGTTATCCTGAAGATGAGCATACAACTCAACTTATAGAGGCATCGTGGAGAAAAGGCAAACATCTTCTTGTGTTTGGAGGCAGTCAAGGGGCACATGCACTCAATGATGCCTGTATCAGGCTCAAGTCTTTTTTTAAGCAACATCACATTAATGTCATTCATATCACTGGCCCCTCTTATTTTTCAACACGCTATTCAACAACGACACCTCAATTTGAGGTTGATGATGATGGTGCTGTTGTTTATGCCACGGTTGGTTATGTCGAGCAAATGAATGTAGTATACAACTGGGCAGATGTGGTGTTGTCTCGATCTGGGGCAACAAGTGTTGCTGAACTCCTTCACTATCAAAAACCAGCTCTCTTGGTTCCATACCCTCATGCAACAGATAATCATCAGTATTATAATGCTATGGAATTAGTTCAACATGATATTGCCAAAATGTGTACAATAGACGATTTAACTGAGGATACGTTTACATTATTTTTTGACAAAACATTTGTGTTTCCAAGTCCACAGCGGTTTGAAGATGTTGCTGTGTTTTTACC
>JAYOLY010000104.1:0-4410 GCA_038120575.1 Rickettsiales bacterium | reverse complement strand
CCACAGTTTCTTAAAGGCAGATTTTTAGATATGGAAATTATTCAAGAGTATGAAAGCTCTCAGCAGTGTAATTAATATTAATTTTTAACTGGTTCTTTTTCAGATATTTATTTCAATAGATTGCATGGTGATAGGGATAGCAGGATATGCCCTTTTGGCAGGGGAATCTAGTTCAATACCAAGTCGATCCTCAATTTCTTTTTTTCTTTCTAAACTGAATCCCCTAGATAGTTCATCTTGTTTATTAAGTCTATCTATTTCTGAAATAGTGTTATTAATTTCTATTGAAAGTTCCTTTATTTCGTTTAGAATCCCATTAATTTTTTTTTGATCGTCTTCAGTTTTAATACGTTCTCTTAATTCATAAACTTTTTTCATAAACCCTTTTTTTTCTTTATCTGTTAAAGGTGATTTTTCGTCATTTATTTTAAATGGAAGTTGTTGAATTAGGTTTATAGCTGTTTGTTTAGGACTGTTTATTATGCTATGTATGTTTCTATTTACAGAATCTTGCTTTGTTAATGTTAGTATAACCTTTTTTTTTTGTAGCTTCTTTATGCCAGTGCTAATTGTAGTTTTTGTATCTACAGATGTGACATACTTTAGTTTGTTACCAATTTTTCTTAAATAGCTTTTATTTTCATTTTCTTTTTTTAGGAGTTCTAAGCTATTTGCTCTATATTCAATAATTAATGATTGTAATGTGGATTTCTCACTTGTTGTTAGTATAATGTTTCATTTATTTAATTATCGATTTATTTAAAAAAAAATTTCATAAATTTTATTTAAAAACAAAAAATGAGACTTATTCAAAATTAAATATCTTCATTAAGGCAGTGAGAGGGCATTAATATAAAAGTCGAAAATCTGAAATTATTTACTTTTTTATGACCTCTAATGCGCTAAACAACTGTGTTGTTAATGCTTTCTTTTTTGTATAATAACAGTCATGAATATCGATCGGTCCATTTTAGATCAGCTCTCTAAAGAACAAATTTTAGTTGCGGCTAAATTTTTGGAAGATGTGTTTTTAAAGCAGAAAAAAAATATTAATTTAACCGATCAGCAAACCAAAGATACAGTGGTTACTATTTTAAAAGCCTCAAAAATTGGACCACTGACTCGAGATTTATTTTCATCTTTAGCGCAATCAGTTCAGTTTGATTTATTGACTTATTTTAAAGATGAAGAAAAATTTGAGCTTGTCTATTTGTTGCCAAACATTAATGATATTAAATACAATTTTGATCGATTTTCTGATGATGAAAAAAAGGTATTTTTAGAGTATTTATACAGTAACAATACGTTGTTATATAAAGAGTTTACAGATTTTATTAATCCAAGTATTGATATTGTTCAAGGTGTTGTAATTGATAAGCCTAAGGTTTCTGTTTCTGATATTTTAAAAGATGTATCCTTGTTAACGGATTTGCTTATAAACGATGATCAGAGTGTTGAAGATTGCCAATCGTATGCGCAGATATTAATTAATAAGTATCAATTACATGATTTAACCATTTTTGTTCGAGAATTTGTTGTTATGCTTAAAGATTTAAATTTGACATTGGTGTCGAAGACTCATTTTTTTACATATTTAAAATTTTTTCATGTGATTCAATTATATGTTTCTATTGACCATGAGTATGTAGATTATGTGTATCCTGTCATTGATCAGTTTTTAGTTGCGATGAGTGCTGTATCGACGCTTGATTGGCGTATTAAACTGTTTGAACAATTGCCAGAGTTTATTATTCGTATGTGTCTAGAACGATTAGCTGAATTTGAGACAATTTCTGACCAAAAAAAACGAAACTTTTATTGTAAGCTATTTAACGATCTAAAAAATAATTTAAATCATGACGGTGTTCATCATCTTAAATATGTTTTTGATCAGTTGTGATATTTCAATTAAAATAAGAGTATGGACGCCATTATAAATTTTTTAAAAGAGTATATCGTACTTATTATAATTGTCAGCATACCAACATTTTATTTGATGATTCGCGATTTTTTTTCTTATTTAAAGCATAAAAAAATGCATCAAGAAAAGTTAAAAGAGGTGGCTCAATCAGAACGACGATTAGAAGAATTATATTCTAAAATGACTTCCAATCGAGATGATTTAACTAAACGATTAAAGCACGTTGAAGATCAATTTAAAGATGCTTTAGATAAAGAAAATGGATAAACAACAACGAGATTTTTTAGAAAAATATAGTCTCGATGAAGAAACATATAATGAACTCATTTCAGGTCCAAATTCTGTTGAAAAAATTAATGCGTATTTAAAAGAGTTTACAGATGATGTTTTTGCTCAGTTACAAGCAGATTTAGACGAAATTAGACGTTTTTCAGCTCAAGCCGAGCAGCAAAAGTTGGATCGTAGACGATTAAAACATGATATGATTCGTCAACGGCAAGAAAAATCTAAGCAACAACCTACAGTTAAACAAGACTCTAAACAAAAAGAAGATAGTGTTTTAGATCAACAAGACAGTTATAAGCCAGTAGATCATATTTCAGATCAGCATGTTGATAATAAAAAAGAAAACGTTATGGCGACAGCTCCAGTTTCTGAAACAAAAAAAGTTTATCATATAAAGAGTAAGGTTCCTGAAAAAAAACAAGTTGTGTCACAACCTGTTATGCCTCAACAAAAACGTAAACCTACGCTGGGACCTTTGGTCAAAAACATGTTTAATTTTATTAAACATGTTTTACCAAAGATCAAATTTGTATCAGATAATGTGCAGTCTAAACAAGTTGATTTAGATGCCTTTAAAAAAAGAGAAGATGCTGTAAAAGATATTCATGATTCTAATCAAAAAGGCACCACCTATTAATGGCCGATAAAGCGTCTTATGACTTAGAAGATCTTGAAAAACGTATTGATTTATTTAAGCAAGAAGGGTTGCTTATTGAACAAAAAAAGAAGGCTCGAAAATGGGGCCGATTTACAGCTTTTATTTTATTTCCTTTTCATTTAGCTGAATATTTATATCATTTGATATTGTTTTTGATTTTTAGATCTAAAGTTAACAACATCATTTACGCTTATCAAAAACGGTTTTTTAAACGTTTTTTTAAAACGCAGTCTATTTTCCCAAATGAGGTTTTCCCCATTCCACAAGCGTTTAAAAAGCCAACGCTTATTTTTACAAATCGAATTTCTCCTTTTATAAGTCCCTTTTTACTTACATTGTTTTCATGTAAAGTTCATATCCCAGTTCAAGATCAGCTTCAACAATTTCCTCTTAGTTTTAAATTTCCTTTTTTTTATATGGGTAGGTTTATTTATTCGTTTGGGTATCGAGATGCTAATTTTCCGTTGATCATTGAATCTGTCTACGACTTGCTTGAAACCAAACGTCCAGTGATTAGTTTTTTAAATAAAGGGTATGCATCGCAATATGGACAAGATATGTTACATGTATATCAAGAAGTTTTAGATTTTGTTCGCTCTGATGTAGAGTGTTATTTTTTAAAATTACCTCGTTTTGAATTAAATCATTTAACAACTTTTTTTGAACCTAATTTTATTTCAGCAACGTTAGTATCAAAGCATGACTTGTTTAAAGACATTGATGTGATGGATGATTCGGCGCTATTAGATCGGCTTGTGTTCTTTTTTAATTTTAGATATTGTAAAATTGTATGAAAAAAGTTGAGACTCATTTTGAATTATTGCTTTATACCCAACTTTTTTCACGTATTGGATTTCAGCTCAGTTCATTTTCGTCTACTCATTCTAAGCAATGGTCAACTTTTTTTAAATTTAGAGATGGATCTTATTATATAGATTCAGATCGACTTTCTCTTAATCCGTATCAAAAAGATATTTATCCGTTGTTGACGCTATTATCATCTACTGAAACTATTCAGCCTAAACAGTCTTTGAGGTTGTCTTTGGAACGGTTTACAAAACGGACAAAGAGAAAGCCTGTAACGGCATCTTCTCCAGACCTTACTGTGTTGTTTGATCCTGTTTTTAAGCAGTCTCTTTTAAGCAAACCAATAGAGATATATCAAAAACTTTATAAGCATGATATGAGAGGGCTTGTAGAGTCTTTATATGACCAATTGCATCATTGTTCATCGTCATTGTTGATACGTATAAAAGACTGTGATGGTATGGATACTGTGTCTTTAATGACAGTTTTAAAGTCTTCAATAGATAAATTGAAACAGCCTAATCGGTTTCAATTAGATCAGTGCGAGCAATTGTGTAAATTAAATATGAAGTTTGTTGATATGTTTTTAACTGTATTTAATTTAACTGCTATTCAGGAACATTGTAAACCGAATGCATATAGCTCAATTGCAGTAGAACGGGTGCTAGCGTCTATGTCGTCTGTCATGTTAATGATTAACTATACTCAATCTATTTATATATATATTCAATTGTTTCGG
>JAYOLY010000103.1:0-4459 GCA_038120575.1 Rickettsiales bacterium | reverse complement strand
GAAAAATTGAGTTTAAATGCAATAAAACATGTTTAATTTAAAAAAAATAGTTGTTTAAAAATCAACTGTTTACTCTAATGTTGAACATGAAGTAATTGAAATGCACACTACATACATATAAGAAATATAAAGAGCCTGTGAGGCTACTTTAGTCTTTTGAAAGCCAAGATTATCATGATTATGATGATCGTTTAATTTTTGAGTTTAAATGTCCAACATTTATGTGGGGCAGTTTATAAAAATAATAATCAAAAAAAAAGCTATATGATATCATTAAAAAAATATTAGATGTGTTGAGTTTTCTAACATTTTCTATGTAAATACACAAAAAGGATAGTGTAATGACTTTGCCTCTCGTCATTGTTATTGTAAGTTTTGTTGGATATATCATTGCCTATAAAACGTATGGAAAATTTATTGCAAAAAAATTATTTAAATTAAATTCGACCAACTCAGTACCATCAATTGAACAAGCAGATGGAAAAGATTTTGTGCCATCAAAAAGACAAGTCATGTTTGGTCATCATTTTACATCTATTGCAGGAACAGGTCCCATCGTAGGTCCAGCAATAGGCATTATTTGGGGGTGGGTTCCCGCACTTTTATGGGTGTTTTTAGGCTCTATTTTCATGGGAGCCGTTCATGATTTCTCTGCACTAGTGATCTCGATGAGACATCAAGGCAGAACATTGTCTGATATTGCCGGAGATATAATCAATAAACGTGTTCGGTTAATGTTTTTTAGTATTGTCTTTTTGGCATTACTGATTGTCATTGCCATTTTTGGTATGATTATTGCCATTATTTTTGAAACATTTCCAACATCAGTGATTGCAGTTTGGGTTGAAATTCCAATCGCTATATTGTTTGGAATCTGGGGATTAAAACGACAGAATAAATTAATCATAACGACTAGTATTGCAGTTGGGGCATTATATCTTTTTGTTTGGGTGGGATATATTGTTCCGGTACATTTGCCTGTGATTCAATCGATTCCAAGTACTGGGACTTGGACAATTATATTATTACTATATGCGTTTATTGCGTCTGTGTTGCCTGTATCAACGTTGCTTCAGCCTAGAGACTATTTAAATGCATGGCAATTATATGTTTCTATTGCATTGGTCCTTGTTGGATTGATTGTAACAGGCATCACGGGTCAGCTTGATTTTGTTGCACCAGCTATCAATAGTCATCCAGTAGGCGCACCGCCAATACTTCCTTTTTTGTTTATCACCATTGCTTGTGGAGCGTTGTCAGGATTTCACTGCTTAATTTGTTCTGGAACATCATCAAAGCAAATTGCTACAGAAGCGGATGCACAGTTTGTTGGGTTTGGCTCGATGCTTACAGAGGGAGCATTGGCCATTGTTGTAATTATTGCAGTGGGAGCTGGAATTGGAATTGCCTACCCGCATGCTGGAACACAACTTGTTGGTGTAGATACATTTAATATGCACTATAGTAGTTGGGAATCTAGTGCAGGATTAGGATCAAAGTTAACAGCTGTGGTGATAGGTATGGCAAATATGATGAATTCAATTGGCATTCCAATAGGGTTTGGTGCGGCGCTAGTTGGGGTGTTTATTGCATCCTTTGCAGGCACAACACTCGATTCGGCAACGCGAGTTCAGCGTTATGTTATCGCGGAATTATTTGAAACGTGTCAACTTAAAAAGTTTAATAACAAATGGCTAGCAACCACTATTGCCATTGTATCTGCTTTGTTGTTGGCATTTTCTTCTGGAATAGATGGAAAAGGAGCATTGTCGTTATGGCCATTATTTGGAGCCGTGAATCAATTGTTAGGAGGATTAGCATTGTTGGTAGCCACTGTATATTTAAAAAAACGAGTGGGTCTATATGCCTTGGTCACAGCTATTCCTTGTGTAATTGTCATGATTATGACCATATGGGCAAGTGGATTTAATCAAGTCATGTTTATATCATCTCAGCAATGGGGGTTGGTGATGATAAATGGCTTAATTTTAATCATGTCCGCAATTATGTCAATTGAAACGGTGATGGTATTAGGTAAAAAAAATCATGGTGTTTAAGCAGCTTTTATGGCTCTGTTCTGGTGCCAGTTTGGGTGCCTTGGGGAGATATTGTATCGGGATATTTTTTAAATCTTCAACATTTCCAATAGCAACAATAGTAGTGAATAGTTTAGGGTGTTTTATTATTGGTTATGTGTGGCAACAATATAGTCATAGTTTAACTGACGAATTCAGACTATTTTTAATCGTTGGTTTTTTGGGGGCATTTACAACCTTTTCAGCATATGGGCTAGACATTGTCACATTGTTGAATCAAAACCATATCAAATCGACTTTGTTATATGTTTTTTTAAATAATAGTGGTGGAATTGGATCGTTATATGGTGGAATTATTATGGCAAAGCTCATTCATCAGTAAATGAAAAAACTATCTATTCATCCAGCATTTATTTTGCTGACAGCATCGATGTTTCTTGGATTAAGTGGTGTTTTCGCAAAATTAATTTCATTACCAGCACAATCTATCATTTTAGGTCGGTCATTGGTTGCAATATGTATATTTTTTCCACTGATTGCACTGACACAAACATCATTACGCGTCATCGGACAGGTAAATCGATTAAAAGTGCTTGCCGTTAGTTGTTTAATGGCAGGACACTGGGTATGTTTTTATCAATCAATTAAATTATCGACAGTGTCAATTGCTGTCATTTTAATTTATACCTATCCCATAATGACGGCAACCATTGAACCGTTTTGGACAAAAAAAAAACATCGTATGATGGATTTCTATTTCAGTATATTGGTCATTATCAGTTTAATGCTCATTTCTGGGGATGCTATTGAAGGGGTGATGATTAAAGAAGGTATGATTTTTGGCTTAATTTCAGCGTTATGTTTAGCATTAAGAAACATTTTAATTAAAGACATTAATTCAACACATAAGCCAATAGCATTAATGTTTTATCAAAATCTTGCTACTGTTTTAATTCTTTTTCCATTTTCAATGACACAATTAACACAGGCCAGCATAGTAGATCTTGCTTTGATTGCAACTGTGGGTATAGGAAGTAGTGTGATTGGGCATACACTATTTGTAAAAAGTTTAGAATATTTTTCGGCAACGACAGTAGGGCTTGTTTCAAGTTTTCAAGTTGTTTATGCGACTTGTGTTGCATGGATCGTATTAAAAGAACCTATCACTGTAAGAGTGATGTTGGGAGGATGCATCGTGTTGTATGTTGTTATCCATCAATTGTTAAGTCAAAAAAAACATAACCAAGTTAATGATTAGAAAAAAACATATGTTTTAGGGTAGACTAAAAACATATGAAATTATTTATTTATGATCATTGCCCATATTCAATGAGACCACGGCTTCTTGCTGGTTTAAAACAATTGCCAATTGATATTATTATTGTTCCTGTTTCCGATTTAACAACAATTCCAGCTTTAGTTGGAAAAAATTGTCGACCTGTTCTTCAAAAAAAAGATGGAAGTTACATGACAGAAAGTCTAGATATTTGTTTGTATTTAGACCAATTTTCAGTGCCATTAATGACAGCTAAAACCATTCATTCTGAGTTTGAGGAGTTAAAAAATACCTTTTTGAAAGATTATATCACCTTAACGGCTCCAAGCATTATGAAAGTCTGTCGTGAATTTCAAACTCAAGCTGATGTTGACAGGTACCAACAGCGTGAAGAATCGTTTATTGGGTTGTCTTTCAACGATATTCCTGCCATTGAGCATCACGTTATACAACGTCTTAGAACGCAACTTAAAAATTGTGAACAGTTTATTACAAGTGATATTACAAAATCAATTACAGCAACAGAACTTGCTTTGTTTCCATACATTGCTTTGTTACATTATTTTGAAAAAGATGTACTTACACCCACTATGATTCATTTTGTAGAAACAGTATGCTCAAAATCAATTCACCCCTTATTGCCTTAAAATTAAGGAAATAAGGGGGGCTAAAAAAATGGTAAAACAACGTGATGTGTAGCTAGATATCCTTTGTTCTTTCCATCCTTTTTTTGGCAATCTTTGTAAAATGACTCTCGTCATAAAGTTCTTTTTTAGCATCTTCAATTGCATTTTTTGCTAATAATTTTACAACTGTTTCAAGAGATTTGGACCCAATAATTGTTTTAGATTGCTCTTGTGAAGTAGGCTTAGATGTAACTAATAAATCATTAGGACTCGGCATTCTATCAGAGCTTTCTCGCATCTTTTTTTTGGCAATCCTTGTAAAAAAATCCTCCTTATCTACTACGGAAGTTGTTGATTCAGAGTCATTCTCAGGTTCAGTAAATAAATCTTTAGGACTCGGTATTCCATTAGAGCTTGCAGTAGAAGAATTATCACCAGAATCGGAGCTTCCTATTTCTACTCCAGCTTCTGCTTCTGCTGCTTCTGGTGCTTCTGCTGCTGCTGCTCGATTCTCTGCTACT
>JAYOLY010000102.1:0-4485 GCA_038120575.1 Rickettsiales bacterium | reverse complement strand
TGGTGTTTTTCCTCGTGCTATGGTTCCTTTAATTGGACGGGTCGTGATGCGAGTGTTATCTGATGTAAAAAAAAGTTCGGGTGAACTGGATATAATATGATAAGTGTCAAAATTTAAATAAGCACTATACGGCGCTGGTGAAGTTTGAGACAGTGTCTGAAAAAACGATAGGGGATCGCCTGAAAATGTTGTTTGAAAGGCAACAGAGTAGTTGGCCTGATAAATATCACCATTGTAAATATGGGTTTTGATTTGGTTTACGGCATCAAGATACTGGTATTTAGACACTAAAGACGAAATTGAAGATGAATAAAATGGATTAAGGGTTGTGTCTTCATAAGATGAAAAGGGAATAAGATTTTTTTCTATCATTGTTGAATGAACATAAAATTGTTGATTTTTTTGATGATTGATTACAATAAGTTTATCGTACAAACCTCCTATAAAGTCTGGAAACAAACTGTTTGGCATAATCGAGCTGAAATCAGCAAAATAGCGAGCAAATTCATAGCTAAACGAACCAAATAAACCACCAGTAATAGGGCTTTCTGGAATAGATTTGTCAGTTTGATAGCGCTGAAGCAATGAGGTTAAAAAAGCTAAAGGACAAGACGATACAATGTCTTGCTTTCCATTACGATATGTTATAGTTGTGTGGGCATGATGAATTGAAATGGAAAGAGCTGGATCGAAAGCAATGAATGAATAGTTAGAATGACTATGATGTAATAAAGAACTATCTAAAAAAATGCTCCCAGTTTGTTTCAATATCGTATTGAGTTGATGTTGAGTTAACTTAATAGGTTCACATAAAATTGATTCAGTTGTCATAGAATCATCATCTTAGAAAAAAATGAAATAGCTTACAAGCAATAATAATAAAAGTGTTGAAATAAGAAATAAAAAATTAAAAATGAAATAAATAAAAAATTTTAACGATAAATTAACATAATAACTACGCGTTGAGGTATAATGTAACTATGAAAAAATCTATATGCTGTATTTTAGGACTATTAATTATGGTTGTTTTAAATGGATGTTCCAGCAAAACAGAGCAAGGTGAAAGTGGCTGTGCAAACGCATTGGCCTGTAATTCGTCGTTGTACAATGATCAATCGCAAATTTATTCATTATCTATACCAGAATATGAAGGCTCTGGACTTGTTGCAATTAATTTTGATAATCAAGAGCTATTGTATTCTATTCAGTCTGTATCTGCAAAACAGTCGGCGAAACACAAGTCACATAGAGGACAGTTGTCTTGTGGAACACCTTTAAAATCTGACAAGACAAATAGAGAGTCTGAATTAGTAGGAACAGAAAAAAATAGTGATGGCTGTAGTGTTCCTAGCGAACAAACCAATACACAATTGATTTATGAAACGGATCTGTTTAATGTGTTCATCAAACAAAATCAAAGTCAGGCCATTAAAGACAAAGTGATTGCCGTCATTGATCGGTTTGAGTCTACGGCATTAGTTAATTTTAAACAGTTTTGGTATAAAAACTTTTATGATGTTGATGCAATAGGAAAAATAAATGTGTATTTCATTCCTGATACAGGGTATTTGGGTTATGTTGTTCGAACAAGTACATTTTGCTATTACCTTGTCATGGATTTAGATCAGATTAATGATAATGGAAATAATGATAATGATCTAACAATGGCCCATGAATTTACTCATATTTTACAAAATTACTTAAATGATTCCTTGCAACAAGAAATATATTCATTTAAATGGATTTCTGAAGGAATTGCTGAAGCCTTAGGAGTTGTTACTTCTGAAATAGACTGTGCGTTGACAGCTACATGTAATATGGACTGGAATTATGGATTGGATAAAGGAAATGGAATTTTTGGATCTGAATATGAAACTGCTTATCAAAATGCACCTCAATTTTTTGAATATTTACGAATTCAACATGGACTGACAGGAAAATATCATTTTGAATTTATGTATGAAGTGGAATCTAAAGCTTTAATTACACAGGCAATTCAATTGCCAGAACTAGAAAGAGGAGTAGATATTGTGACTAAAGCACATAATCAGATTGTAGCTAATGAGCAAATTGATAGTAAGTTTGAAACAGTCTATGATGCATTAGTGTATTTTAATGTAGCAAAACTAATAGCAAAAGATAGTGTAAGTACCTTTGGATCTGTTTTTGGTTATGATGGTATCTACCAACAAAGTGGGCCTTTTAGTTCAACAGGAACAGGATCGATAGAACCGAGTGGCGCATTGTTTTTTAAACAAGATATTCCAACACTAACAACAATGCCTGCGTCGAATAAATTATATTATTATTATATTAATTCGAGTAATGAATGACACTTCATTCATCGACATACAAAAACAAAAGAGTGTATGTTGTGTTAAAAGATGGCACATCATTTGTTGATCAATTTATAGACAAAAAAAGCAATTATATTTTTTTTAAAGAACAAGGAAAACATGCAAAATCTGCAATTAGGACAATGACTATTTTTAGGCATCAGCCCAATCAAGGCTAGGTGGTATTGAGTTTAGTTATCAAGTTTTAGGACACTTAAAAACGCTTCAGATGGCAATTCGACAGATCCGATTTGCTTCATTTTCTTTTTACCTTTCTTTTGTTTTTCAAGTAGCTTTCGTTTTCGACTGATATCTCCACCATAGCATTTTGCCGTTACATTTTTACGAAGTGCCCGGATGTCTTCACGACAAATAATTTTTGCACCAATAGAGCCTTGAATGGCCACTTCAAACATTTGTTGAGGAATAATTTCTTTCAGTTTAATGGCCATTTTTCGGGCAACTTCACTGGCTTTTTTTCTGTGTGCAATAAACGAAAGTGCATCAACAGGTTCACCATTGATTTTCATATCAACTTTGACTAAATCAGATGGCATATGTTCTTTATACCAATAGTCCATACTGGCATATCCTTTGGTTCGAGATTTTAACCGATCAAAAAATTGGGTAATGAGTTCATTTAAAGGAATATAAAATGTAATAATTTGTCTGTTTGAATCGATAATTTCAGATTTTTCATAATCGCCACGACAGTCTTTGACCAATTCAATAATGGTGCTTATATAATTGTTTGGAGTAATGACCGATAGCCCCATAATGGGTTCTTCAATGGATTCAATATGAGTGACTTCAGGATATTGATTTGGGTTTTCCATCAACAACGTCTCTCCATTGGTTTTAGAGACTTTATACGTAACATTGGGTGACGTCATGATGATATCAATATTAAATTCTCGTTCAATACGTTCTTTAATAATGTCCATATGAAGTAGCCCTAAAAAGCCACATCGATAGCCAAACCCTAAGGCTTGTGATGACTCTGTTTCAAAATGTAGAGATGAATCATTAAGTTGTAGTTTTTCTAAGGCGTCGCCAAGCTCTTTAAAAAATTCTGTTTCAATAGGATATATTCCACAAAACACCATAGGTTTGGCTTCTTTATAGCCACTAAGTGGTTCGGAAGCTGGTTTTTCTGCTGTTGTAATCGTGTCTCCAACTCGAGCTTCTCGTAACGATTTAAGACCGGTAATGATGTAGCCTACCGACCCAGTTCTAATGCCTGTTGACGATGTCATTTTAGGGCGAAAAAAACCACATTCATTGATTTCAGCTGTTTTATTTGTTGCCATTAACTTAATTTTTTGGCCTTTTTTGATTTCACCACTAAATACACGAACATAGTTGATAACACCTCGATAATCGTCATAATGGGCATCGTAAATCAGCGCTTTGAGGGTGTCAGAGGAGTCTATTTTAGGCGCTGGTACTTGCTTAACAATCGCTTCAAGAATTTCAGGAATTCCAATTCCATTTTTGGCACTGGCAAGCAAACAATCTTCTGCAGGAATACCAAAAGCATGTTCAATTTCGTTAAGCACCTTTTCAGGTTCTGCAGCAGGGAGATCAATTTTATTAACAATAGGAATAATTTCTAAATCATGTTCAAGGGCAAGATAAAAATTTGCCATGGTTTGTGCTTCAATACCTTGAGCCGCATCGACCAATAACAAGGCCCCTTCACAGGCTGCAAGAGATCGAGACACTTCATAACTAAAGTCAACATGACCTGGTGTGTCAATTAAGTTTAAAATATAGTCTTTTCCATCAGCGGCTTTGTAGTCCATTCGAACAGCTTGCATTTTGATTGTAATGCCACGTTCTCGTTCTAGGTCCATTGAATCTAGAAGTTGATGTTGCATATCTCTGTCAGCCACGGTATTAGTAGCCTGAATAAGGCGATCAGATAGGGTAGATTTTCCATGATCTATATGGGCAATGATGCAAAAGTTTTTTATATTAGCCATGAAAAATATTATAAATTAAATCACACATGGGGACTAGCTTGAGTTTGAGTCATAAAAAAACAATGTGCGTCGTGTTTACATTAAATACTCTTATATAATTTGATCTTTTGATTTATGATTTATTTTTAATAATTTAATAAAAATTTTAATTAAAAGGAGATGTT
>JAYOLY010000101.1:0-4573 GCA_038120575.1 Rickettsiales bacterium | reverse complement strand
ACCAAGCTCTCGAGGGTGTAGACGTAGCCTTTTACCTTGTTCACTCATTGGCTCATAATCGTAATTTTGAAGCATTAGAACTAGAGTCTGCAAAAAACTTTGTTTTAAGCGCTGAAAAAAATAATGTAAAAAAAATTATTTATCTTGGTGGGCTATTCAATACTCATCGCCCTTTATCTGCTCATTTAAAAAGTCGTAAAGAAGTTGGGGATGTATTTCGATCTTCTTCTATTCCCTCCATCACATTTCGTGCTTCTATTATTCTTGGATCTGGAAGTCTGTCTTTCGAGTTAATCAGAAACTTAACCGAACGTTTGCCTATTATGATCACTCCAAAGTGGATTAGAGTAAAAGCCCAACCCATCGGCATTGGAGATGTTTTGCTTTATCTAAAAGAATCTATCAAGATGGATATTTCAAAACATGAAATATATGAAATTGGTGGAGTCGATCAAGTGTCCTATTCTGATATCATGCTTGAATATGCAAAACAACGACACTTGAAACGCTTTATATTCCCTGTACCTTTTGTGTCTACATATTTTTCAAGCTTATGGCTTTCAATTTTTACACCAATATATTCAAATATAGGTAAAAAGTTAATTGATGGCATAAAAATCCCCACTATTGTTACAAATCAAACTAAAACATTTAAAGATTTCTCTATCCGTCCTATAAGTATGTCTAAAGCAATCGAAAAAGCAATTGAACGAGAAGATGCAGAATTTAGACGAACACACTGGGCAAGTTCTTTTTCGTCATCGAATCATAATATGAATTGGCTAGAACAAAAACGTGGCAATAAACTTGTTTACACAAAAAAAATTATTGTCTATCGTTCACAAACTGAGGCGTTTTATACTCTCCAACAAATTGGTGGTAAAAAGGGATGGTATTATGCCAATTTTATTTGGAAAATACGGGGATTTATTGATATTTTAGTCGGTGGTACTGGTTATAGACGGGGCAGAAAAGACCCTATCAACATTAATGAAGGGGATTTTCTTGACTGGTGGAGAGTAGAACAATTTTCACCGCCAATGTGTCTTAGATTGTTTGCTGAAATGAAACTACCGGGACGTGCT
Organism: Rickettsiales bacterium; assembly: GCA_038120575.1. Taxonomy (GTDB): domain Bacteria; phylum Margulisbacteria; class Marinamargulisbacteria. The sequence continues at coordinate 3,488 of JAYOLY010000101.1, read as the reverse complement.
TGGCTAGAGTTTGAACTCAAAGCTATTTCCTCGACTACATCTGAAATTTACTTGTCTGCAATTTTTGATCCTTCTGGTCTAATTGGACGACTTTATTGGTATAGTTTGTACCCAATTCATTTTTTTATTTTTAATGGATTATTAAAAGGTTTGAAGCAAGATATTGAATCTTAGTTTTTTTTATTCTTATTTGTGCATAAAAATTTTTATTTACAACTTAAAATTGTTAAGGTATTTTAGTTATACTTAATCTTGTTAAGAAATAAAATTTAAGGAGAAAAAAAATGGCAATGAAATTTTATAATGTTAAACTAAAAAAACAAGTTGAAGTTGAAGATGAAGACATAGAAGTAGTTACAATGAAAAATGGAAGACCAGCTGCAAAAGCAACTGTAAAAATTGATGGCGAACAACATAAAATGTTCAAAATTTTATCAAAAGAAGAAGCTGCAAAGTATAACTAATTAAAACCAAGGAGAATTATAATGGCTAAAGAATTTTATAACGTTAAGAAAAAAAAGAAAGTTTCAATTTCAGAAGATAAAATTGAAAAAGTAAAATACGAAAGAAAAACAAAATCTGGTGAAACTCAAATCAGATATGCATTTAAAGCGGTTGATGATGATGGAACTAAATTAACAAAATTCTGTAGCAAAGCAGATTGGGACAACATTTAGATTTTATTCTTTTTTAAATTGCAAAAAAGGAACAGATTGCTCTGTTCCTTTTTTTTATCTATTGATTTTATTTAGAAATAATATTTCATACCTAATCTCATTACAGGAGAGATTGATTCTTTTTCAACTCTTTCATACCAATATCTTGTATCATTTATATCTCCGTATCCATATCCAATATCAAAGTTTACATACATATTATCTAAAGTTAATAATGAAGTGAATAATCCATTCCATAGATTTGTCCATGCAGAATCACTTGTTTGGTTTTGAGCCATAGAGTATTGTATCCCAATCATTATATCAGCATGTGTTTTTTCATAATTATCTCCACTTGCTTGTCCAAACCCTGAAGTTAGATATATCGACGCTGGCATTCTTTTTAAAATCTTGTTAGAAATATAGTAATATCCTCTTACTTCATAGTTATAGCCATAGTCACTTGTATAAAATGTTGTTAATTCCGCACCAAGTTTCTCAGATCGAACACCAATCCCAATACCAGTCAGAGACCCTAAATTTAATCCTAGAGAGAAATTTCCTCTTGAATCCATAACTCTATTTAATTCTTGCTTTTCACTGCCTTTATTCGCTAATAATGATTTAGATTCCACAAAACGTTCTGTCGATACAGTTTTTACTTCATCTTTTTCAACTTGAATAATTTCTGAATACACGACATCTTTTTTTAGTCTTATTTCAAGCAAATGACTTCCATGATCAATGTCATAATTTAAAACCTGTCCTCTTCCAATATATTGTTTATTTAAAAACACCTCAGAATTGTCGTTTTTATCAAAAACATTTAATGTTGCAGCATCAATATATGTTGCATTTAATAACGCTCCCAGTAATAATAATAATTTTATTTGTTTCATTTTAAGTCTCCTTAATATTGTTTTGTATGTAATTAAGCATTTATAATGCCTATTAATAGTTACAAAAATGGCTAAACCAACACAAAAAATGAACATATTATGTTTTTTGAGTATCACAAAATGAACAAATGATAAAAATACTTTAAATTTACAGCATATGCTGATTGATAATAAATGCTATTTTTTATACTATTTAAAAGGGAGTTTTAATCAGACTCTAGCCGTAACCGATAGCAAAAATACCTATAAGAACAAATATAATACCTATAAATTTAACAACAGAAAATGTTGTCCCAAAAATAAAAATGGAAAGAACCGTCACAATTACCGCACAAAACCCTTGAATAGCGTTTACATAACCAGGGTTTGGGGCTAATTTGAATGCCTCTAATGACAGAATAATAAATAAAAAAGTTGAAACAATGGCGATTGCAACCCATTTAATATGTTCTTTTTTCAAAGATATATCTGATTTTGATATAAAAAAGTAAACCAACATAGCAACAGCTACGCCAGTAAAAACCAACGTATTTATTGCTATGTTAGATAAATTCATTTGAGTAAGTTTTTTTAACGCAATTGTTTCAATTGCAATTAAAACAGCACCTATAAGTGCATAGTAAAACCAAAGCATTCAGCTTTAAATTGACACAAGTGTAAACGAACTAAATCTTTTATAAACTGTTTCAAGAACAGATTCATCTACGTTACAAATAGTAGCTAACAATCGTGCTGCTACAACATATGGGTTAGAGTTAGCCCCTGGTCGTCTATCTTCAAGATAGCCATACCCTTTTCGTGATGTTGCAACAGGAATTCTTATTGAAGCGCCTCTATCAGATTCCCCTGCTCTAAATTCATTTATAGAGCATGTTTCATGAGCACCTGTTAACCGCTCATCTAACTTTTCTCCATATAATTCAATGTGTTTGATATGCTTTTCTTTAAAAGATTCTATTATTCTATTAATTTCTGATCCACCAGTTTCTTTGTCTCGTGTAAATTTTGTTGAAAAATTCACGTGACATCCAGATCCATTCCAGTCACCTTTCATAGGTTTATTGTCGTAGTTTACGACAATGTTATACTCTTCGGCTATTCTATGAATTAGCCATTCAGCAAACATCATATGATCTGCCACTTTCAATGCACTGGCATCTTCATCAAGGCCTCTGTACCCAATTTGATATTCCCACTGCCCAAGCATTACTTCTGCATTGGTACCAAAAAGAAGTAAATCTGCATCAAGACAGGCCAAAGCATGCTTTTCAACCAACTCTCGTCCATTAACATTATTTGCACCTACTGCACAATAATATGGCCCTTGAGGACCAGGCTCGCCTTCATTCGGCCATCCCAATATGTTTCCATCTTTGTACAATACATATTCTTTTTCAAAACCAAGCACTAAGTCTTGATTTGCTCCATTGTGGTTGTCTAAAAGATCTCTTAGAACTGCTCTTGAATTCGTCTCATGAGCACTTCCATCTCTGTTAAACACTTCACAAAGCACTAAATAGTTTCCTTCGCCTCTAATAGGATCCTTAACAAAATTTACTGGCTTCAATACGCAATCTGAATCTGAGCCTTCAGCCTGCCTAGTAGATGACCCATCAAATCCCCACTCAGGGAAATCTTCTACTGATATTGTTTCTTTATTTGAAAAATCGATTACACGTGTTTTGGATCTTAAATTCACCGATGGCGTGTATCCATCTGTCCAAATATATTCAGCAAATTTTTTCATTTTTTCCCTCCATGTTTTGCTATACTATACATTTTTTTTAATATTTTATCAATAATCTACTTTTATGTATTTTATTTAAAAACAAATATCTACAAATTTGTTACTTTGCAAGTTTTATTTAACTCTTTACGTGTATATATATGAAAGAAAAAAATATTAAATTGCTTAGAAAGGTAAATTATATGG
>JAYOLY010000100.1:0-4676 GCA_038120575.1 Rickettsiales bacterium | reverse complement strand
CGACACTGATGCCAACAAGAAGAGACCCCTCAAGACCAGGCCCAATTGTAACTGCAATAGATGTTAAATCTTTAAGAGAAATAGATGCTTCTTTTAAGGCTAAATCAATAATAGAGTTTATTTTTTCTGCGTGAAGTCTAGAAGCAAGTTCTGGAACAACACCGCCAAACTTAGAATGATGTTTGATTTGAGAAGAAACTATATTTGTCAGAATCGTTTTGTCATCTTTTAGGATTGAAACGGCTGTATCGTCACATGATGTTTCAATAGCAAGTATATAAGTCATGAATCATATTATAGGAAAGGATTGGGAAAATTTCTAATTTTTTTTGTTATTTATAAAGTGATATTGTCAATCAGGCGAGTTTGATCTAAATATCCTGCAAATAAAATTTTGTCATGTTGTTTTAAAGACTCTGTTTCTTCTAGCGTATTATGTTTAATACAAACACAATAGTCTATAGTGATGCTTGTTTGATTTTTAATAATATCAGTTATAAAGTTGATAACAACAGTTGAGTCAGATTCGCCAGATAAAAACAAAGACTTAGCAGATTGAAGTGTCTGATAAATGAAAGAGGCTTCATGATGTTGATTATCTGAAAGATAACGATTTCTTGAACTCATAGCCAATCCATTTTTTTCCCTAATGATAGGAGCTGAAATCATATTAATAGGTAAAAATAAATCTGTCACAAGTTGAGATAATATAATAAATTGTTGATAATCTTTTTCTCCAAAAATAGCACAAGTTGGTTGAACAATATTAAACAAACGTAATACAACAGAACAAACCCCTTTAAAGAAATTTGTTCGTGTTTTACCACAATACAATGTTGATAGTTTTGGAACATAAATTTCTGTAGGTTGTAAAGATTGACCATAAATCACGTCAGTTGGTGGCGTAAATACAATATCAACGCCTTCTGACTCACAATATGTTAAATCTTGCTTAAGGTCTCTAGGGTAACGCTCAAAATCTTCTGAAGGACCAAATTGAGTTGGATTAACAAAAATGCTCACAACTACAATATCAGCGTGCTTTTTAGCTTCTTTTATAAGACTGAGATGGCCTTGATGCAATGATCCCATAGTTGGAACCAAAGCTATTTTATGGTTTTGTCGAAAAGAATTTAATCTTTCTTGTAAAGAAATAACACAATCAAAACAGTCCATATTATTGAGTGGCTAAGTATAAAAGAAGCAATGTAATGGCAATAGAAAGAAGTTTTAATTGCCAATCATTAAAAAAAAGTTGTTTGAAAAATTGATAAATAAGTTTCATTTTTTCTTGCGTTTTGGTTGGTTTTTAGAGATTTCTATACATTTTTCAACCGTTAGCTCTTTAGGATCAACATCTTTTGGAATTTTGAAATTTTTCTTTCCAATTTTAATATAGGCCCCATAAGGTCCATTTAACACATAAATAGGAGGAGATTGGTCTGAAAAATCATGAATGGTTTTGTTTGCATCTTTTTCTTTTTTTTCAAGAATGAGTTTTCTTGCATCATCCATTGAAATAGTATTTAAATCCATGTCTTGCGGAATAGAAACAAAGGTTGACGCATATTTTAAGTAGGGGCCATACTTACCTAAATTAACTGTAAGACTTTCATTTTCGTAAGTTCCAATTTCTTTAGGAAAACTAAATAAATTTAAGGCTTCTTCAAGTGTAATGGTATCAATGTCTTGTGTTTTGAGGAGTCCTGCAAATTTCGGTTTTTCATCTTTTTCATTTTTACCACGACCTATCTGAATCATAGGACCAAATCGACCAATTTTTGCAAACACTTCATTGCCTGTTGTAGGATCTATTCCTAACGTTCTTTCGCCAAAATTAACTTTTTCCATGTTTTCATAAGCATTTTTGATTTTTTCATCGAGTGGCATGTAGTACGATTTAACAATATCTTGCCATTGATGCTTTCCATCTTGAATATCATCAAGTTGATTTTCCATAGATGCTGTAAATTTAATATCAATGATATGATTAAAATATTGTTCAAGTTGCTCATTAACAACCATACCTAATTCAGTTGGAAGGAGTCGTTTTCCATCCTTTGTAATATAACCTCTATCTTGAATAACCGATAACGTTGGTGCGTAGGTTGATGGACGCCCGATTCCTTGTTCTTCAAGTTCTTTAACCAAAGACGCTTCAGTAAAACGAGCAGGAGGGGTTGTGAATTTTTGTTCTTTTATAATATCTTTTTTAGCTAAAGTTTCTCCTTTAGTTAAAACAGGCAATTTTTTTAACTTACTTTCATCTGAATCATCTGTATCTTTTCCTTCAGAGTAAATGGCTGTAAATCCGTCAAATACAACTACATTTCCTGTTGTTTTTAAAAGATAGTTGTTGACACTAGCTTTTACAATAACAGTTGTGCGATCAATTTGTGCTGGACTCATAAGTGACGCTAAAAATCTATCCCAAATTAACTTATAAAGTTTAAAAAGATCAGATTCTAGATATGATTCAATGTCAGCTGGAGGATAGGTGATATAAGCAGGTCTAATAGCTTCATGAGCGTCTTGTACGGCTTTCTTTTTCGTTTTTGTCGCATGTTGTTTAGATAAATACTCATCAGAGTAATTTTTTTTAACAAAGTCAGTTCCCATTTGAATGGCATCATCTGATAGGCGAGTTGAATCGGTTCTCATATAAGTGATTAAACTGGTTTGTTCTCCATTTAATTGAATACCTTCATAAAGTTTTTGTGCAATAAGCATTGTTTTTTTTGCAGACCAATTAAGCTTACGGGATGCCTCTTGTTGAAGTGTTGATGTGATAAATGGAGGGGCAGGTTTTCGTTGAATTCGTTTTGTCGTAATATCTTGAACATTGAATTGAGATTGAGATAAATCATTTTCAACAGCTTGAGCATCTGATTGCGTATGTATCGAAAGCTTATTATCTGCAGTTTTTTGTGCAAACAAAGTTGTATGAATCTCTTCTTTATTTTGAAGTAAAGAGGCTTCAATAACCCAGTATTCTTCAGGCACAAAAGCAAGAATTTGGCGTTCTTTGTCACAGATAATTTTTACAGCTACAGATTGAACTCGTCCAGCACTTAAACCTCGTTGAATTTTAGTTGATAAAACAGGACTTAACTTGTATCCAATTAAACGGTCTAAAATTCGCCTTGCTTGTTGAGCATCAACTAATTTTTCATTCACTGTACGACAGGACTCTAAGGCATTTTTTAATGCTTTTTCAGTAATTTCATTAAATACAATGCGTTGAATTTTATTTTTCGGTAATTTGGCAGCATGTATAATATGCCACGCAATAGCCTCACCTTCTCTATCAGGGTCTGTTGCAAGATAAACAATATCAGATTTTTTTGCTAAATCCGCAATTTCTTTGATTGTTTTAGATTTATCTTTAAGGTTTGCATAAGAAGGCTCAAAATTATTTTTAATATCAACACCAAGTTTTTTGCTGGGTAAATCTCTAACATGGCCATAGGAAGCCGTCAGTTTGAAATCTGTTCCTAAAAACTTTTCAATTGTTTTACATTTTGCAGGAGATTCAACTATAACTAAATATTTTGCCATAATTTGAGAGTATAAACGTCATAATTGATTTGTCAATTATTTTCTTAGAAATAAGGTTTCTAATTTGTTCTTATCGTAGTAAATAAATAAAGGTCTTCCATGAGGACAAGTATAATTTTGTGGAGATACAATAAAGTCATCAATAAGTTTTTTTACTTCAGGTTCAGCCAATGTTTGACCGGCTTTAATAGCAGCTCGACAGGCCTGTCTTTGCAGCGTTTCTTTTTTATCTAACGTTAAATTACGGGTAGAATCTGGGAACTGTTTAAATTGTTCAAGTATATCAATGATTAAATCTTTGTTAGAGGCACCAGAAAAAGCCACTGGCACTTCTCGAATTGAAATTTGATTACCACCAAAGGGTTCAATAACAAAATTAAGATCTAAAAAAGTGTCTAGGTTACTTTCATAAATAGGGTAGAGTTCCATTCCAAGATCAATGATATCGCTCATAAGAAGGACTTGTCTTGCAGATTGTTTGGCAAAATCATCTTTAATTTTTTCATATAAAATACGTTCGTGAACAGCATGTTGATCCAGTATATAAAGTCCCACTGACGATTTTATCACTATATATGTTTTGAATAATTGGAAGAACTCAACAACTTGATGAGGAGGTTTATGAGTGTCTAAAGTTGACTGGGTTTCATTAAGTTTTGAATACAAAGTAAAAGATGTTTCAAGTTCGTCTGAAGAAATAGAGCCTTTTTTAAAGACTTCAGGGTAAGTAAATGCTGGTTGGTGTCCTTCAGTTGATGATTGAATGGTTGTTCCTGATGGCGCTGAAAAAGGTTGCTCATGGACAGTTAGGCTAGAAGTATATGGTGTAGATGCAACAAAAACTGATAAAACATCTGTCTGAGCTGTTTTTTCTTGTAGTGCTAGATTGATGGCTTTAGGAATAACATCATATATAAAGCCTGGACTTAAAAACTTAATATCTAATTTTTGAGGATGAATATTTACATCAACGGTTTGTTGTTCAATAAATATATTAAATACAACTAGAGGAAAACGACGCTGAGGAATTAAATCTTTGAATGAATCTTGAATAGATTTTAATATAAGACCATTTTTTATTAGTCGATGATTGATGGCAAGAACTTGTTTATTTCGGT
>JAYOLY010000099.1:0-4746 GCA_038120575.1 Rickettsiales bacterium | reverse complement strand
ACTAAAGACAGTGATCGCTGTACAGAAAAAAGTGATGCCGAGACCATTAAGGCAGAGATTGATGCTGAAAAACAAGGTCAAATTGAATCGTTAACACAGAAAAAAATAAATGAAAAAGCACCTCTGCTCTACGATCTTACAGAATTACAAAAAGATGCAAATCGTCAATTTAAATATTCGGCAGACCAAACTTTAAAACTTGCTCAATCGTTATATGAAACACATAAAATATTAAGCTATCCAAGAACCTCATCTCGCTATTTAAGTACAGACATGAAAGCCAAACTTCCATTATTGCTAGACAAAATAAAGCACGTGCCAGAGCTTGCTATATTTGTAAACTATGCTCAAAAACAGAATTTTTCTATTGCATCAAGATTAATAGATGACAAAAAAGTAACAGACCATCACGCAATTGTTCCAACAGATAAAACGCCAGACATAAGCCGATTATCCGAACAAGAAAAACAGATATATATGCTTGTTGTTAAACGATTTGTTGCCGCATTTTATCCAGATTGCGAAAAAGACCATACCGAAATTATTGCATCATTTGCATCGCATAAAACCAAGGCAACAGGAACCATCATTCAAAAGCAAGGGTGGCGAGAATTGTATCAAGATCAAGACTCTGAAGACGATAAAAAAAGTAAGAAAAAAGAAAAAGAAGTCTTGTTGCCCATTGTCAATCAACACGACCCTATTGATGCAACAAAAACAACAGTAAAAAAAGGCCAAACAAAAGCCCCTCCACTACACACAGAAGCAAGTATTTTAGCTGCTATGGAAACAGCTGGAAAAACAATTGAGGATGAAGAGCTTCGTCAAGCCATGAAGCAATGTGGATTAGGAACTCCAGCAACTCGAGCACAGATATTGGAAAAATTAATTCATGTGGGGTATATTCAAAGAGAGAAAAATAAATTAATTCCAACGCAAAAAGCAGACTACTTAATTGATTGTATTAAAGAACCAGCATTACTGTCCGCAGAGCTGACAGGGGATTGGGAAAAAAAATTAAACGATATGGCTGATGGAGCCTATCAAAGGACGGTATACATGGACGAAATTAAAGAGTTTACCCAAGATGTGATCAATCATGTTGGAGAAAGTAATGTCGTGGCCATAAAAGCCGATCAAAAAGTGTTTGGTCCGTGTCCAAAGTGTCAGGAAGGAAAAGTGATTGAAACACAAAAGTCCTATGGGTGTACACATTGGAAAGAAAAGGACTGTAAATTTGTCATTTGGAAAACCATTGCAAAAAAAGACATTACAGAAAAGCAAGTGGAAACATTGTTAAAAAATGGAAAAACCGCCGTCATTAAGGGATTTAAAAATAAAGACAATAATCCCTTTAATGCTGCATTAGAATTGGTTGATGGCGAAGTTAAACTAAATTTCGAGCAAGAAGCAATAGCGTCTTGTCCTTTATGCGAAAACGGAAATATTGTTGAAACAGCAAAAGCCTATTCATGCGATCAGTGGCGAGATGTGGGTTGTAAATTTGTTATTTGGAAAGAAATAGCTAAAAGAAAGTTGTCAAAACAAGAAGCACTAACATTAATTAAAGACAAAGAACTAAAAAATGTAACAGGGTTTATATCAAAAGCAGGAAAAGAATTTTCAGCAACACTAGCGTTTAAAGACAATAAAGTTCAATTTGTGTTTAATAATTAACAAGCTTTGAGTTAAACATGTTTGATGTTTTAATGCTTTGGTCCACCACTATAGTCGATTTTATTTGGAGATATGTGTTGTGGCTTGTTTTAGGTGCTGGAATTGTGTTTACACTGTATTGTCGGTTCATTCCTTTTCGCTATCTCTGGCATGGCATAGTCATTTTAACTGGTAAATATGACAACAAAAACGATCCTGGGCAATTAAGTCACTTTAAGGCGTTGTCTACAGCACTGGCAAGTACAGTGGGTATGGGCAATTTAGCTGGTGTGGCTGTTGCTATCACTTTAGGCGGACCAGGGGCACTGTTTTGGATGTGGGTAACTGCTATTCTTGGGATGGGAACAAAATTTTTTACATGCACATTGTCGGTATTGTTTAGAACGAAAGAAGCTGATGGAAGCTATAATGCAGGACCAATGGTTGTGATTAAAGAAGCCTTGCCCAAAAAATATCATTTTCTTGCTGTGTGGTTTGCATTGGCTGGCTGTGTAGGCTGTTTACCGTTGTTTCAGGTCAATCAGTTGGTTATGTTGCTACGGTCTCAACTAGAAAGTACAGTAGGAGCAACCATTCCTTATATGGACGTGACTATTGGGTTGGTTATTGTAGGGCTTACGTGGTTTGTCATAAAAGATGGCTTGCCACGAATTGCCAAGCTGACCTCAACATTGGTTCCATTTATGGTGCTGTTGTATGTTTTTATTGCAGGGTTGATCATCATTCAAAATCTTGCGCTTATTCCGACACTTTTTCATACAATCATCACATCAGCATTTACACCATCTGCCACATTAAGTGGGGGCTTGGCCGTTGTGATGATTCAAGGCATTAAACGAGGCGCATTTTCAAATGAAGCAGGAATTGGTACAGAGGCTTTGGCTCATGGAACAGCAAAAACAACAGAACCTATCAGAGAAGGTCTTGTCGCTATGTTAGGACCTGTTTTGGATACATTACTTATTTGTACATTAACAGGGTTTGTGATCTTAATTGCACAGCCCCAACTTAGTCAGCCTTTAACGGGAATTGCATTGACATCAGGTTCAATTACAGCGCTATTAGGAGCAGGATTTGGTTGGCTATTTTTTATTTGCGTTATTGCATTTTCATTTTCAACCTTGATTGGCTATTCGTTTTATAGTTTTAAATGTGTATCGTTTTTGTTTGGAAAACAAGCAATACGTTGGTTTATCCCAGTATATTTAATACTGTTGATGGTGGCAGCTGTGCTGTCTATTGATATCATTTTAAATCTTGTTGATACTGCATTTGGATTAATGGCAATTCCAACACTTCTATCAAGTATCTTGCTTGCTCCTGTAGTAATGAAAGAAGCCACGACTTATTTTTTTAGAAAAACAAGGATAAAATACAACGGTTAAAAAAAGTTGCAATTTTTTTATTTTTTTTCAATAACTTATTAAATAAAATATTTAAATATTAAAAAATTTTATTTTTAAGTAGATTTGGTTTAAAATAATGTTCAAAATTTAATTGCAAACCAAATATACAAAACTTTAAAGGAGAATTAATCGATGGCAGGGCCAGTAGCAAGACAACCACAATCACCGTCATCACCATCAGGTGGTGGTAAAAGACCAGCAACTTCAACTGAGGAAAAGAAAGCCAGCAAAAGACTATGTGTAGCCAAATCACAACCAGGTGATGGGGAGTTGCCACCCTCTTCGGGTGCAGGCAGCGATCTAAAACAAGCAAAGCAATATTTAATGGAAATTCAGACACTTTTTTGGAATTTTCAAAATGAAATCAATAAGTTAGTATACAAGATAAACTCACCAAGTAATAAAGATAGAGATAATGATATTAAGAGTCTTATTGACTGTTTAGTTGTACAAAAAATTCCTGTTGAAAATTGTGCTTATGTACTAACCAGTTTAGTAAGTATTGTAAATCAAACTGACGCAGCTGTGAATATAATCATTAAAAACGATCGTGTGTTGAGTTGAATTTTTAAGGCATGATGATAGCTTTAATGTAAGAAAGCTAGCAACTTCTATAATAGCAAATCTTGCACTACACTCTGACAATAAAGAAAAAATTGGTCAACAACCAGATATGATTAAAAATTTAGGAGCTTGTCTAGCTGTAGATGATAATTATTTAAAACAAGAAGCATGTCGTGCACTAGCAAATCTTGCACATCAAAATACTAACAATCAACAAAAAATCGCTGAAGTGGATGGTCTGCTTGAACAGTTAAAAAATTGTCTAGCTTCACCTGGTATTAATGTTCAACATGCAGCATGTCGTGCACTAGTAAATCTTGCAGTACATAAAGACTTTCGAGAAATAATTGCTAATCAGCCGGAGATACTTGAAAGATTGATAACGTGTTTTGATAAAATCATGGAAAATGATTTTAAAAAACTTATAATTGATATCTTAACTAAGATTGCACATGATAATAAAGATAAAATCAGGCAATGTGCATATGAATCTCTTAACAACTATCTAGCAAATAATGAAGAGTTACGTAAAAAGATACAAAATTTATTAGAAATAATTAGTCCTATTAGTGTAGCTAATATAATTAATTAAATAATCAATTCAAATTGCACCAACAAAAAACTAGGATAGCACTTAAATTAACTAATCATGACAAATGATAAAACTAATGCTAGTAACCAGTTGTAATTAATAATGAAAATTATTATTAATCTTTTCGAGGATAAATTTAATAATAGCTAACCCTATTTTAATAGTTCTTTCAAAACTCGTTTGGATTGTCTTTAAATGATGTTAAAAGTTTTTGAATTCCTTTAGAATTTTATCAAATAAATCAATTAAAAGTTTAAGATTTTTTTCATTGGAACAAAACTCGGTTGGATTGTCCATAACTGCTCTTAAAAGTTTTTCAAGTTCCTTTAGATGTTTATAAGGATTTGAAATATCTTCTTTTATAATATTTTCAACTATTTGTAGACTTTTATTTGAATATATAATCTCACTTTGAGATGGTCCTGAATCGACTTCTACACCACTTGCAACGCCATCAGAACGCGGTGACTTTGGTTCAGATGAGACGAATACGACACTACTTGATGA
>JAYOLY010000098.1:0-4771 GCA_038120575.1 Rickettsiales bacterium | reverse complement strand
CTTTAATGTCGAATTCATCAGGAGATCCTTCGTTAAATGTCTTTGTATCAGCTAATAAAATTGGCAGTTCATTAGGAGATCCAAAATTATCTTCAAGGTTTATATTTGAAATTTTATCGAGTTGCCAATCTCCATTATCTAATGGTTCTAGATTGAATCAACACCCTGTATTTGAACCGTTGTATAATGATTTATTAAAACGTCGTGATCATTTGCAGTCTTTGGGTTCTGTTTCATCAATTGGAGGATTGCCTTCACATGCTGGTCATTTCTCTACAATTGGAGGATTGCCTCTACAGGGTGGTAGTCTAGGACCACTTCAACAGGGTGGTAGTCTAGGATTATCTCAATTTGGTGTTCCAACAGCTAACGAACAATATCCATTAGTTAGTTCTCCCCAATATCCTCAAAACGTTGTTCCAGCTATTCCAATTCCTAGTATACTTTCTAATAGTCTAGTCAATGTTCCATCTGGATTTGCTCCAATTGGTTTAGGTCAGACTTTAATGTCTAGGCGTGAGGGCTCGATCTCAGCAGCAGCTGTACATCAAGATGATGTGACTGAAAACCTAGATGTTTCAAGCTTAAATAGCGCTGATCTAATACCAGTTTCGTCTAATTCTTCGGGGCTTAATTTATCTTTAGGTAATCAATCTTCTTCACAACAAGAATTTCCCGCATCCAAAACAATTAAGGTTCATACAAGACGAGGGAATCGCATTCGTCTTGGCCAAAGAAAACCTAAGCCTATTGAACTTTCCCGTAAAACCCTAGAGGCTTTATTTGGAATGTCAATGAAAGAGGCTGCAACAAAACTTGGTATGGGTCCGACAGCTTTAAAAAGTGCTTGTAGAAAACTTGGCATTGAAAAGTGGCCATATCAACAAATTTATGAAACTACTAAATCAAGATTACAAAGTCGTGGCGCTGCTTCATCGTCTTCTTCAATAAATAATAGAGATGCTTTTCAAGCTGCTTCGAGCTCTTCAAGGACTTTATTTTCTACCCAAGAAGTAGCTGCAGTTGCATCATTGTCTGCTTTAAGAGAAGCTGGAGATGCTTTTCAAAGTGCTTCGAGCTCTTCAAGGACTTCATTTTCTACCCAAGATGTAGCTACAGTTGCATCATTGTCTGCTTCAGAAGAAGCTGAATCGAGCTCATCAGGGACTTCATCTCCTACCCAAAAAGCAACTGAAGTTGAACCATCGCATGACAATTCTAATGTGTTGCAAGTGGGTTCTGATGATGAATGTGATAATAATTACGTACCTAATGATTACGGTTCATTACCTCCCATTCCTCAAGAAGATACTTCTCGACAAACTTTTACTAGACTTGGCCCTGGCTATCTTCCCACCGGTACGACTATAATTGGTCCTTCTCGTAGAAGATAATCATTTCAACTTTATATTAATTTCTAAAATTTTATCACTATGTCGTTATTGGTTTAATTTTTTCTTATTTGCTGTAATAATGATGACATGTTTGACTTCACAAAACGACCTAGACGATTAAGACAACATGAGTCCATAAGAAAACTTGTTCAAGATACAGTGTTAAGTGTGGATGATCTTGTTTATCCGATATTTCTTCATGAGGGTCAGGATAAAGAAGTTCCTATTCAAACGTTGTATGGTCAAAATCGTTATTCTATCGAAGGGGTTTTGCATTGTTGTGAACACGTTATAGCCAAAGGAATTCGGGCAATTGCGTTATTTCCGTCAATTGATGACTTAAAAAAAAATTCGTCTGCTACAGAAGCTTTAAACGAAAAAGGTTTAATTCCCAATGCCTTGAAAATGATAAAGAAGCATTTTCCAGACTTGCTAATTATAACTGACATCGCGTTAGATCCGTTTTCTTCAGATGGTCATGACGGACTTGTAAAAGATGGTCAGATTATAAACGATGAAACGGTTTCTATTTTAGCTGAAATGGCTCTTTTACATGCATCGTGTGGTGCAGATATTGTAGCGCCTTCGGATATGATGGATGGGAGGGTAGGTCAGATTCGAAAACAGTTGGATAAACATGGATTAATCAATACGATGATTCTTTCTTATTGTTTAAAGTATGCATCGTCTTTGTATGGTCCTTTTCGCGATGCATTGCAATCTGCTCCAAAATCTGGTGATAAAAAAACATATCAAATGGATTATGCAAACCGAGGAGATTTGTTTCGAGAAGCTGATTTAGATATTGAAGAAGGTGCAGACTTTTTGTTGGTTAAACCTGCTGCTTGGTATTTGGATGTCATTAGAGATTTACGTGAGTATGTTACTGTTCCTGTTGCTGGATATCATGTTAGTGGCGAATATTCGATGCTGAAATTAGCTGCAAAACACAATATGCTAGATTTTCAAGTTGGATTACGAGAAGTGCTGACGTCTATCAAGCGAGCTGGAGCGTCGTTTATCTTCACTTATGGTGCCTTAGAACTAGAATTTTAAAACGATTTTTTTAGCATTACCCCATAAGATTGTGTGGACAATAGTGGTGTAAGCGATAAAGTATCATGAGATATTAAACTTAGGTTGTTGCTTGTTGTGTTAAATGCATTGTTTGCAATTTGGTTTCCTATTATTGTTCCGATCATGGCTCCTGCAAACATGTCTGATGTCCAGTGGTGATGTCCTTCAAAATTTGGAATTAATGCAAGTGCACACAATGTGTATGGAATCCAATAATTGTTATAGACACGTTGGAGTACTTTTGCTGCAGAAAAAAATAAGGTGACATGAAAAGATGGCATGGCTGTTGCATCTGATCTGGAATCAAAATAGATCTCGTGAGTATGTCCAAAATCGTACGGGTTTTTTGTAAATACAGGATCTGTTAAAGGGTCGTCAAGTTCATGGGCTGGTCGTTTACGTCCAATTATAGCCTTTAAAAATAAATGAGAATATAGATATGAATATGTACCTGCTTTGAAAAGTAATAGTCCTGCAAGTTGGCCTTTGTTGTTGTTTTGTAATAATGAAAGTGTGTATAACCCTGCACTAAAACCTATAAAATATTCTCCATGTGCAGAAATAGGAAAAATTTCAAATGGGCGGTCATCAAAAATTGATGATTCTGTTGCAGGGTTAATGTGATCTTGAATAAAATCTGTTGTTTGGTAGTCCGTTACAACAAGACCTAGTGTGGCTAGACTGAAGTGAAGCATCTTTTTTTTGTGTTTGAAAGGGTATGTTGTAATGGATGTTATGTCTTGTTTTATTCCCAAAAATTGATTTTTGATTAGTTTAAAACCTCCAATTGGATAATCGGAGGCAAAGGGTTGAATAGATAATGTTAAACTTAAAAAAAGTATGCTAAAAAAAACTTTCATCGTATTAAATAATTTAATTTAAGGTTGCATTTACAGTGATGCTTGTTCCTTTGTAAAGTTTAGATATAGGGCAATTTTCTTTTGAATGTGCTACAAATGTTGAAAAGTCGTCTTCATTTAATTGTTCTGCAGATGCGTGTACTGTAAGTGTGATAGCTGTAATTTCTGGACCTGATTCGAGTACGTCTAAAACAACATCTGCAGTTGTTGAAATGTCGTTCACTGTATAGTCATGTTTTCCGATTGTTGCAGCTAAAAACATGGAAAAACAGCTGGCAATGGCAGCACCTACAAGTTCTTCAGGGTTGCTTCCGTTTTCATTTTGAAATCGTGTTGCATGCGTAAAAGATCCGTTAAATTGAGCTTTTGGAAGTGAAAATGTACCTTTTCCTTCTTTAAGACTTCCTGTCCAAGTTGCTTTTGCTGTTTGTGTGTTTCCCATGACGTAATCTCCCTTTGTTTGATATATGAAAAGTATAACAAGTATTATTTTTTTTTGTAGGTTTTTTTAAGTAAACTTTAAAATTTTCACACTTTAGAGTATGATTTTTTGATGATTGAACTAACTATTGAAAATATCAAAAAACAATTAGATAAAATTATTTATCCTGGTAATAACAAATCTCTTATCGAACTTGATTTTATTCATGATATTGATATCAAGGAAGGTGTTGTTTCTATATCTTTGGTATTGCCTCAAAAAAATACATCTATTGAACGAAATTTAACTCAGATGGTTGTTGTTTATGTAAAACAAATTCAAGATGTGTCAGAAGTTAATGTAAATGTAGCTATCAAACCAAAAGATAATACGATTTTGGATAGAGATAAAGACCAATTACAACAGGTTAATAATATAATTGTTGTTTCAAGTTGTAAGGGTGGCGTTGGAAAATCGACAGTTTCTGTTAATCTAGCGTATGCGTTAAAGAAAAAAGGATTCAAAGTTGGTTTATTAGACGCCGATATTTATGGGCCAAGTTTACCTACAATGGTTAAAACACAGGATAGCTTAGAAACAGATGGTCAAACAATTACTCCTAAAATTGTTAATGGTGTAAAGTGTATGTCATTTGGATATACTCTTGATGAAGGTGATGATCAACCTGCCATTTTAAGAGGTCCAATGGTGTCTCAGATTGTGAGTCAATTTTTATTTTTAACTCAGTGGGGAGAATTAGATTATTTAATTATCGATTTACCTCCAGGAACTGGTGATATTCAATTGACTTTATGTCAGATTATTCCTATTACTGCAGCTGTTATTGTAACTACACCACAACATATCAGCTTTATTGATGTTGTTAAGGGAATTGAAATGTTTGATCGCTTAAATGTTCCTGTAATCAGCGCTGTTGAAAATATGAGCTATTTTGAAGATGCTGTATCTAAACAAGTGTTTTATACTTTTGGAAAAGTTTCACTAAATCGATTTATAAA
>JAYOLY010000097.1:0-4862 GCA_038120575.1 Rickettsiales bacterium | reverse complement strand
CATGGCAAAAGAAATATATAAGCGAACCTATCAAGATTTGAAAGTGTTTATGAGACTACAAACAATGATCATTGTGGCGTTGATAGGGGTGTGTTTGTATACGATCACGATTTCAAATAGCGATCCGTTAGTGATTCGAGAAACGTTAACAGATATTCAAGTTGTCGATGTGGAATCGTCACAACTGAATGAGTTTGATGTTGAGATTTTTTTAAGACATTTTACGCAACATCTTAATTTATTTGATTCGTATGCAATCAATAATGCCCATCTTGCGTTGAATATGATGGAACCAGAATTAAGAACACGATTTATAAACGATGTGTTGGATACGAAAACGGTTGAACAAATCAAATCGACTAAGACAACAACAGCGACATCATATAATGAAATTTCGTTTGAACAACAAGGCGATCAAATCAAATGTGTGGTGATATATACACGTAAACGAGACAGTTTTGTTCAAGATAAGTTGGCAGATAAAGTGATTCGATTGGATATGATTTTATCAATTACAAGTCGAACAGCAGAACATCCTTATGGGTTATTGGTACAAGAATATAAACGAGCAGGATTATCGTAATGGATAAGAAAAAAGGGATACAACTTGTGTTGTTTGGTGGGATATGTTGCATTGTGTTGTTTGTCATGATAGTGCCACAAACAGTGGATAAATCATTAACAAAATCGATTCAATCAAGTTATTTACCTAATCCAGAAGATTCACAGTCAGATATCATCAGGGATGATTATTTTATAAAGATCAAAGAAGAAGACAACGCTGGTAAGTCAGTTTCAAGTGTAGCGATGAAGCAAGACCAAAGCAGTGTAACTTATGATGATGATCGTAACGAGAAGGATAGAGCCTATTTAAATCCGTCTGCAGGAGGACAAGCAACGGTGTTGGGACAATTACGATTAAGCCAACGAACAATTCCGGTTACAACACAAGTGAAAGCACGGTTGTTGGAGCCGTTATCTAATCAAGATTATTCTCAGACAGTACATGCTGTGATTGAAGACAATGTGGTGGTTCATGGCGAGACGTTGATGTTGAAAGATGCTCATGTGACAGGACAATTTTATGCGATCAAAAATCATAACAAGATGTATATCACGTTTGATCGACTGATCGTTAACGGTCATGCCATCGATATTGATGCAGTTGCATTTGATTTAAATTCTGAAAGAGGACTGGAAGCAGAGATTGATGAACGAGCAGGACAACGATTGATAGAAGGGGTGATTAAATCGGCAGGGGTGTTGTTGGCAAGTATGAGTCAAAACCCGATTGTGAGTAGTGTGGCAGGCAATGCCACAGAGTTGAGCCTTAAGACGATTGAAACGAGTCGGTTGATGCGTGTAAACAAGCAATATTTTTATTTGTTTTTTGATGATATGACGGTGATGGAGGGAGTGTAGATGAAAACGATAATGGTGATGTGGATGGTGGTGTTGTGTTCAAGTTATAGTGTAGCAGAGATATATTTTAAAGATACAGAAGCAAAAACAGAAATTCAGACATATAGTCGACAACATGTAAAATCTCAGCCGGTGATTACGTATAATGTGTATGATAATCAGGTGTATTATGCGTATGTATCTGATGAACAAGCGAGTATTTTTAATACGGATTCGCCAATTAAAAATATTGTTGTAGGGGCATCAGAGTTGTTAAATATATCTCCTGAAGCGATTTCAGGACAACGATTTTTTACGATACGAGCAGCTGGAGAAGTAAACGAGTTTATAGAAACAACATTGCAAGTGATTACAGAAGACTATACAACGATTCTACAAGTGATATTAACACCATATAAACGTCAACAAAATAAGGTGATAAATCTACAAGATGGAGCTAGACATCAGATGGTGTATAGTCAAAAACGATTTTTAGAACAAGAACAGGTGTTTCAAACGAAATTAAACGAACGAGATCAGTTGATGTCAGAGTTGTTGTATAACGAATCGATATCGTTTCCGATTAATCAGGTGATAGATATCAAAGAGTCAAAATTAGATTTAAAAAATGTCACGATTATAAATCAGACGTATATGTTTAATATCGAGTTTCGAGGTCAGGATCCGGTAGAGTTAGAAAAAGAGGATATTTTTGTATATTTAACACCCTATCAATACATTGTGTTATCAGAACAAAAAGGACATCGAAAGTTATATTATCCAGAAGATATCGTGTTATATCAAAATAGCAGAGGACTTCAATGTGCGACGTTGATATTTAGTGTAGATGAGAAGTTAAGGTCTCAATTTTATGCTCAATTATATTTATCACAATCGATTATTTTTGATACAAAGATCAATTTAGAGTTATTGGCATCACATGATGATGATGTGTTTGATATTCGGATACGATGATGAAGACAGTGTGTTTGAGTATGGCATTGTTTTGTTTGTCGTTGGCAACGTATGGATTGGATTTAACAACGGTGCCTGTAACGTATGAGATTGGAACATATTATTCTGGAATACGAGTCATAAAACAGGATCGGTTGCATGGGTATGGTGTGGGGGTACATTATCAGGACGAGTTTTATCCGTATTTGACGTATTCATTTGCTAATATGGCTATGGTTAAGTTGGGACATGATTTAAATGTGGATACAGATGATGGGGTGTTTCGAGGTGTGTTTTTTGATACAGGGGTGTATGCGAAAGCATATCTATCGCCATTATTGATTCAAGCCAGAGTATTACCGTCATTGAAACATGTGATTGTATCGTACAAAAAGCAGGCAGGATTAAGTTATGTGGCAGAAGATAGTGATACGGTATCGATGGGGGCGTTGTCGGGGTTTATTCATGTTCCGATCTATTTGTTTGATGTGAAAGCACGGATAACGAATCGGGTATCGAATCAGGATCATCAGGGATTATTCATGACGATGGAGATGTTATTTGATTGGAAGACAAACGCTATTAAACACGACATATCGTTAGGGTATATAAGTTCAAAATGGAATGATGAGGTAGAGATAGAACCTGATTATAGTTTAGATTATTTGTATGGCTATTATCGTCATATTTATGCCTTGCAGTATCAAGATATATCAACGTATCGTGTTCGATATTGTATGAGTATTCCATTAGATACGATGACTATTTCGTGGGATGTTGAACATATGGACTCGTTATTTTTGTTTACATTATCACATGAACAATCTATTCAAAAAAATATTGGACTATTAACACAGGTATATGGATCGTCAGTGGACGATGATGAAGTTGGATTGCGTATGAAATTGATTTGGAGAGAGTGATGAATCTAGGCATTTTTTTGGTTTGATATTTGTGCGTTACGCCTACTTTTGTTAGTGTACTAACTACATTACCCCCACAGTATGTCGCAAAGATATTAGATAAGTCTAATGTTATAGAATATGCGTCAAAAGAATGTTTAGAATTTTTACAAAATTCTAAAGATCCTTATATAAAACAGTTTTGTTCGTTTTTAAAGAATATGTATGACAATAGTGAGTTAACTGAATTGGCATATTCAAGATTATTTCAATCAAGTATAAAACTATCTTATTTTTCTTTGTATGGGGTGATTCAACAACAAAAAAAATTTTGTTTAATATGTCAAACAATAACAGAAATGACTATTTCTTCACATTTCACTTCCTATCCGTCTCAAGAAACTGGAATATTTTTTTTAAAGTATATATGTATGAATCCAGATATAATTCCTTTAATTAATCCTGATACACTTGGTTATAGCTCTGTTGATAGTGAAGGCTATTTAATGATTTATCTTTGTGAAATGAGTGCTGACAAAAAAGAGGGTTGGGAAGTATCTTCACGAGCAAAAGGTTTAGCTTTCATTTATAACAGTTTTGTAATGATTGAATCAGATGGATTAAACAGACATGTTCAATATGAGTTTTCAGAGGATATGACGTTGTTTGGAAAGATAAATGGAGGTATTTTTGTCGCAAATTCCATAATTATAGGGTCTCTTAAACTTTATGGTGAAATTAATTTTGGTTTTTTAGTTAGGTTTTCATTAAATAAGCTGAAGAAGATATTTGAAAAAATTAAAGAGTCTAGATTTAAATTTGCTGTTCCAGAAAAGCTAATTCGTGCTTTTTTAGGTTCTTTACATAAAACTATACGAAACATTGATCCAGATAAGTTGACTGTTCAACGAATACAGTATAGAGGATTCGAATATATATATTTTGGTGAAGTTGAAATAATACAAAAGGGACGGGATACTTTTCAACATAAATCTGGTTGTGGAGCGATGCTTTTTCCTGAAGGATTAATTTCTGTTGGTAAATGGGAAAAAAATGCTCAGAAAGGACGATGCAGGTATCTGTATCAAGATGGAACAACGAGATCAGGAACATTAAACAATTTTTAAAAATAATTCCTACTGTTTTTCCAGAATGTTGAGCAATAACGTTATTATCAAATTTTTTATAATTACCTAAATGAAAATTCTCTTTATCAGAAAATGATAATAAAATTTTATGTAGATGTTTAATGGTGTTTTCAGTCATGTCGATATCATCATAAGAATCAAAAATATGAGTTAAAATATCTTAATAGCTCAGTACTTCTTGTTCATCACGACTTAAAAAAGAGTCTTTATCAATATGCTCTAAAAAACGATCAATATCGTCATCAGATAAACTAACCCCTTCAATTCGTGTAGATGATCCAATAGATGCTATGGTTGAAATATGCTTAAGATTGCCCAGATTAAATTCAATTTTTTGTTTTATCTAGATATTTATCTCCATTTGTTTACATAATTCTCCATTTTCCCATTCCCCTTCATATTTATCGCCATTTGTGTATGTAAGTGCTTACTGTCCAAGAAATTGTCCATCTACCCA
>JAYOLY010000096.1:0-5184 GCA_038120575.1 Rickettsiales bacterium | reverse complement strand
CTACTATCATTTTAAGGACAGGGGTCTGAAACCGCCCAACACTCATGACACCATGCCCTCGTGAAAATTTTATAGAATAGGCTCGTGTAGCATTAATCCCAACAATCCAATCGGCTTCCGACCGACATCGGGCAGAATCAAACAACGGTGCATACTCTATTCCATCTTTAAGCGCTGCAAACCCCTCTTTGATGGCACTATCGGTTTGAGATGAAATCCATAATCGTTGAATAGGAAGTGTCGATTGAACTTCTTCATAAATTAGCCGAAAAATGAGTTCACCTTCTCGTCCAGCGTCTGTTGCACAAATGACTGATTTTACATCGGATCGATTAAAACATGCTTTGACGACATTAAATTGTTTTTGAGACGTTGAAATAATCTTTTTCTTAAAGTCTGTTGGAATGATGGGCAATGCAGCATAATCCCATTTTTTATACGCTTCATTATATTCATCAGGTTGGCATAATTCGATTAAATGTCCTAATGCCCAAGAAATGATGTAACCATTTCCTTCAATAAATCCTTCTTGTTTGTTAGACACCTTTAAAACGTTTGCAATATCACGGGCAACGGAAGGTTTTTCTGTTATGATTAACTTCATCACAGCCACTTTATCATATTAAAATTTAGCATGCCAGAATATGTTTCCAAATTCTTATTTAATATGTCGAACGGTTGGATAGGCAAGGTTGATCGTTTTGTCTTTATCACATGTTTCTAAGAATTTTTCCCAAAAATGATGTTCGCTTAAACGTCTTGATTTAGGCTGAACCAAATATCTGATTTGTAGTTGAATTCCAGAGTCAACCGCTTTGGTATAGATGATGGGTTCTGTATTTTTAAACTCTATTAAATGAACTTGCATTGCTTTTTTTAACCCTTTTTCAAGGTCGCCATTATAGCTATCTTGTTCTTTTTTTATGATGGCATGCATAATTTTTTTGGCTTGTTTCCAATCCGATTCAAAGGTAACCAATACACTTATTTCATTCCAAATCCAATCAAATCCTGATGAATAATTGTATATATGTCCACTTAAAATAGTTGCCGTAGGCACAAAAATGAGTCGCCCTGTACTTTGATCACTGTCAACCCAATTCCCGATTTCTAACAATGTAATTTGAAACCAATCAATATTTAAAATATCTCCTTTTGCCTCACCAATTTCAACTCGGTCTCCAATTTCAATCGGTTTTTTAAGTAGAATAAAAATATAGCCTGCCATATCTGCAATGATGTCTTTAAGGGCAAATGCCAACCCTGCCGTTAAAATTCCAAGAAATGTTGTAAACGACTTAATTCCCGTTAGCCAAATAATGGCTAAACTTATCAATGCAAGGGTATGAATTGTATTTGTACTGATTCGTTTCCATTTATAAATGGCTCGATTCGATTTAAACTGTTTTTTTATGATTTGATTGCCGATATTTTTTATAATAATCGTTAAAACGACAACAATAATACTGCCTAATATTTTTGACACTAAAGTTGTTGAAATACTATTAGAGATCATCTCAGTACTTATTTGAAACATGTATAATACACTATAAATTATGATGATCTTGCTTTCAAGTTATTCTAACTGCCCCACTTAAATGTTGGAAAAATTGAGTTTAAAGTGACTTGATAGGCTTAGAGCTATTAAAAACCCTTTTAACACCCAACTATTGTATATACGTAGTAATATTTATACCATGCAATTTTTACTCCCAATTGAAAGACCTAATTCCTTGTGACAAAACCATTGTACTTCGTCACCAACATTTTTTTTTGGGTCTAAATCTGATAAATTTTTAGGATATAATTCTAATTCAGATCTTAACATTAAATTCTTCGATGTAGGAGTTGTGGTTGATGAACATATTTTCGATAGAATATCGCTTAATACATCCCCCGAAGAATCACTTTTATCTGAACTTAAATCATTTTCCCAGTAACTGGCACATGATAAAAGATTCTGAGCTAGTGACTTTTGACCTGATTTAGTTAGCCCTTTCGGACATGGTTCAGTTGAATTTGGTTTTAAATCTTTTTGTGGTATCGTAAAAACTGTACTTAAATTACTCATTTTAACCTCGATTATTTATTCTCCCCCCTATTTTGTATCAAAAATGTATGATTATCTAATCATTAATTTTCCTAGATCTTGATTTTGAGTTTCTTTGCCAAAACCAGTTAGCTCACGAACTACTGGTAAAACTTGTTTTTTAGCTTGTTGCAATGCATCTGAAGCATCGCTGTTGCGTGACACATTTTGTGAACTTTTTTGATTAGTTATATCTCTAAGTGGAGCTCTATTGTGTCCACGTAATGGTAAATTCGACATAATACTTTCCTCCTTTTTTATATAAATTATTATTTGATACATGTAATTATCGAAATAAAATTTAGAAAATTTCACTTTTTTTTAATTAATTCAAACTGCCCCACATAAATGTTGGAAAAATTGAGTTTAAATAAAATATTTTTTAAAAAACCAACTGTTAATTTTATTGTTGAACAAGCATTGATTGAAACGCTTAGAAAATATAGACAAGCACCATAAAGAACGTTCAAAGCGACTGCAATTCCCTGAAGGACAATACCGTCATAGTTATAATGAATATTTAATTATTGAGTGTAAATTCCCAACAACTATGCAACTTAGTTTATATTTCTACGTTACTAAAAAACCTCCAGCTAACATAGAAATTAAAATAACACCCCATGAAGCAGTGTTGCCAGATGCTTTAGCAAATGTAGCATTTGTTGTTGGTGGTGTTGGTGTTGGTGTTGGTGTTGGTGATATCGCCTCCGCTGATGATGTTGGAAGTGGCGTTGTTGGAAGTGGCGTTGTTTTGATTGTTATTTGAGGAGATGGTCGTTGTGGAATTTCTATTGCATTAGCAAACACCATTGGAGCTATTGACAAAGAGAAAGCACATTCTTTTGTAGTCGCTTTTATTGTTATGTTATCATTTTGAACACATTCGAAAAACTTATTATTTATACCAGAAAGACATAATGTCGCCGGAGCAGGATAATATATATCATTATTCGTCATTATTTTCCCTAACATGCGACATGGAGAGTTATAATAATTACCTTTTTCTTTTCCATACTTTGTCAATGTTTTATCTAAAATAACACCTGTTTGATTTATCCAATTATCACTGCTGCTTTGCAAACCACCTACAAAACATCCCCCACTATGAAATTCAACTGCTACGGGATCTTTACCAGTTAGACTTAGAGTAAGCGATTTTTCTCGCGTTAAACTTACACTTAGTTGAGTGGCTCCATTTTTTACACGCTCATCACTAGGGCAGATTTTTGTACAACTTGGTATATCAGTACCACATTTTTGTTGATACGTTTCATCAAATGGGAAGCGCCTTTCATCAAGACGATCAACTAAACCACATGTAGTTGAAGGTAAATGTTCTTGATTAACCAATGTAGTTAATTGGTCACAGTTTGGTGGTGGTGGTGTTGTTGCTAGCGCTGTTGTTGTTGTTGCTAGTGCTGATGAATTGGTTCCATTATTAGCCCCCCCAGCTGCTGTTGTTGCTGCACCAACCACTGCCAATGCTTTCAGTACTGTTGAATTTCTAACTGATGTCATTTTATCCCCCCTTAACGGTTGTTTTAATCAATTTTTTTATCCACTTATCAAGTTATCGTAATGTGTGTCAAAAAAATTGCATGTTATTTGATCTTCAATTCATTGGTGGCCATCGTTTTGCTGCTTCTTTTACACTTACAACCTGACTTTGTTGCGATAGTGATGATGTTGGTCTCAAACTTGCTGCAGCTGGGTTTTCTGGTAATTGCGAAATTTCTACCCCTGCTCTTGTTTCATCGTCTGAACCTGCTTTTGATTCATCGTCTGACCCTGCTTCTGAATCTTCTTGCAAACCTTCAATAACTAAACGTGCTGGTTCTGATGGTGATTTCGGTCTTGATCCCCCTGCTTCCATATGACCCCCTGATTCTTCGCCTGAACCTTCAATAACTAAAAATGCTGGTTCTGATGGTGATTTCGGTCTTGATCCCCCTGCTTCCATATGACCCCCTGATTCTTCGCCTGAACCTTCAATAACTAAAAATGCTGGTTCTAATGGTTCTTGCGAAATTTCTACCCCTGCTCTTGTTTCATCGTCTGACCCTGCTTTTGATTCATCGTCTGGATTTTCTTGCAAACCTTTAATTGTACCATATTGTGTCAATTTTGCTGGTTCTGATGGTGATTGTGAATCTGCTGCTGCTGGTTCTGATGGTGTTGGCTCCTCTGCCGCTGGTTGCTCTGGTACTTCACCCGCTGCTGGTGGTTCTGGTGGTGAAAAAACTAGAGAGGCATCTACCTCTTCTACATCTTCTGCCTCTTCATGTGCTGGCCCCGCTGCTGGTGGTTCTGGTGCTGGCCCCGCCGCTTCTGGTGCTTCCCTGCCTGAACAAAACTTATTATAAATTAATATACCTCCTAATATTAATAGACTCACCCCTGCCATACCGAAAAATAACCAATGAAAACTATTAAATCCGGAGCCTTCAGAACGTGGTTTAAGGGTCTTTAAAACTGGTACTTCGGCTACCATTGGAAGTGAAACCCTGATTACACACAGTAAATCTCTAGAAGCCTGAAATAAACTGTCACCACTATGAACACAAAAGGGGTGTTGGCCAAGATCTCCTGATAAACAAAAAGATGAAGGGCCCTCAGGATCTAGTATGCTAAATTTGTTTACTGGCCCTTCTAAACCACTACAAGGAAGACGTCCAACACCATTATTATTCCATACCAAATTTGCATCGGATACATTAATTCCTTTAATGAGTTTTCCAGGCGATCCAAAAGAACAGCCGTTACTCAAACTGACGGATACTAGATTATATCTTTTTGAATCCATCCTAGCAGTGTCATCTCCTGCTAAAACAAAAACCTGTTCTTTCAACTTAATCTGAACAGGCAAAAGCGCTGGACACATTACCTTTGCTGGATCTGCTCCGATACTTTCGTTCCCTAGAATACCAGGACGAAACTCACTTGAAGAAACACACTTCGGTGGATCGTTGCTAGTAACAGTTAAATAATCACATTGATTAAGTGGTGATGGAGTTGTCCCCGGTGCTGCTGACGATGGTGACCCCACTGGTGGTTGTTCTCCTGGTGGCGTTGTTGCTGGCGCCGCTGACGATGTT
>JAYOLY010000095.1:0-5345 GCA_038120575.1 Rickettsiales bacterium | reverse complement strand
AACAACACTCAACTTACACCATTGGAAAGGATTTAATTCAATCTCATGATTTTGGACTTGTTATAGGTGTTGGAATGAGGACCTTTTACGGCTCTATCAGCACATCTTTATCTTATTCATTAATCGATTTATTGCAAAAAGAATACAAAGAACAAGATAAATATACCTCTATGTATACTATTTCTTTACAAACTAATTTTAATTTATTATGACAAAGAAACTACTTATTACAGGATCTAATAAAGGAATTGGTCTAGAACTAGCTAAACAGTTCAAATCTGCTGGCTATGAGATTTACTCCCTTTTAAGATCAACTAATTCTGAGATACAACAGTTGTCAGCACAACTCATTGATGGGATTGATTTTAATGATCCACCCACATTACAAAATAGTATTGAACGCTTTAATGTTACACAGTTTGATTGCTGTGTGTTTAATGCAGGGATCTTTCATAATGAAACACTTGATGTGATCGATACTAATGCTGTAAATCGAATTATGGATCAATTTAAAGTCAATAGCTTGGCTCCTGTTATACTTGCAAGCCAATCTGTAAAATTTATGTCTTCAAACTCAAAACTGGTTGTTATTACATCACGAATGGGATCTATTGATGATAATCAATCTGGTAGTTTTTATGGCTATAGAATGTCAAAAGCGGCTATCAATTCAGCAGCAAAATCGCTTAGTGTCGATCTGAAAGCACAAGGTATTTCTGTTGGCATCTTTCACCCCGGATATGTTAAAACGAAGATGACTAATTATACTGGAAATAGCACCCCTAAAGATGTTGCTAAACAATTATTTGAACAAATTTCAAAACTTAACATAACCAGTTCAGGTCAGTTTAAGCATGCAAATGGAGACGTGCTTCCTTGGTAAGTTTAAAGTTTATTTTCTTTGCCTTGAATCAGTCTTATAATATTGTCTTTATGTCTTATAACAATAACCCCTGCAATTAAGCAAATAAATAGTGTGTACTCAATTGGACTTTGAAATATGTAAAATAAAATTGGAGCCACAATTGAACACACTATCGATACAGGAGCAACATATCTTGTAATCCAAATGCTACCAATACCTCCAAAAGCCAAGATTGTTGCAACCAAAGGGTTTAACGCCATAACCACACCTAAACCCGTCGCAACGCCTTTTCCACCTTTAAACTTGACGTATATTGAAAGTGAATGACCCAGAATGGCAACCAATCCCACGGCAACATGAATGACATAATTTTCAAACAGATACATAGCCATGAAAGTAGGAAGAAATCCTTTTGCAGCATCCAAAACAAAAACTAACACAGCATATTTAATCCCTAATGCTCGATACACATTTGTTGCCCCTAAATTTCCAGAGCCAACTTCTCTTAAATTTATGTGTCTTAATTTTCCTGCGATTAATGCAAAAGAAATGGATGATATAAAGTATGTCCCAATAAAAAATAAACTAATGCTCAAAAAGCTCGGCACCTTCTTTAGCTCCCTCAAAAATATGTTCAGCTAGATAAGAACTCCGAACCAGCGGTCCAGAAAACACATATTTGAACCCAAATTCTAATGCATGATTTTTTAATTGATCAAATTCTTCTGGGGTATAGTATCGTTCAACATCTAGGTTGTTTTTGTCAGGCTTTAAATACTGTCCAAGAGTTAAAATATCCACATTAGAGTTTGAAATATCTTTAAATGCCTGAATTAACTGATCTTCATTTTCACCAAGCCCAACCATTAAACCAGACTTAGTTAAAATATGTGGAGCAAGCTCTTTTGTTTTCTTCAAAACTTCAAGAGATCGCTTGTAGACAGATCCTTTTCTTGCTTTGTAATATAATCCAGAAATGGTTTCCATGTTATGATTGATAACATCAGGTTTTGAATCGATTACTGTTTTAAGTGCGTCTTCATCTCCTTGAAAATCAGGAATAAGAACTTCAACTTTTACTGAAGGATATTTCTTTTTTATTTTCTTTACAATGTAGGCATAGTGTCCTGCACCTCCATCGTCTAAATCGTCTCGATTAGGTGATGTTAAGACAACAAACTTTAAGTTTAATTTTTCAATAGCAGATAAAATTGAATGAGCTTCATTTTTGTTTGGTGGTTTTGGTATGCCATGCGTGACCGAACAAAACGCACAGTTTCTTGTGCATGTTATTCCAAGAATCATAAATGTTAAAACACCTTTGGTGAAACACTCTGATCGATTAGGGCATCGTGCTTCTTGGCAAATGCTATTAGGGACTTCTGTTTCCAACAATTTAGATAAAGATTTTGTTGCTGTTAATTTACTTTTTTTTGATTTAAACCAACTTGGTAAACGTTTTGTTGATGTTGTCATAGTGTCGTTATCGTATCATAATTTATTTTCAAATTGTAGTTGATCTATATCTTGTGATTAACTTATCAATCTAAAGCATTAATTAATATCTCTTTTCCTTTAACTTCTGTAAAGATATCGCCTTCTCTGTAAACTAGATTTCCATTCACATAAGTTGCCATTGGCCAACCTTGCAACACGTCACCCTCGTAAATGCTCCACTTGCTCTTAGAAAAATGGTGCTTTGATTCAACAGCTTTTTTTTGTTGCATATCGACCAAAACTAGGTCAGCATCGTAGCCTTCTTTTAATGCACCTTTAAATTGTATGTTGTAACAAGAAGCCGGATTCAAGCTTGTTAATTGAACAATTTTTTCAAGACTAAACTGTCCCTTATTAACTTGATCCAACAACAAAGGTAGTGTTGTCTCGACTGCAGGAATTCCAGAAGGAGCATTTGGAAAGGGCAGAATTTTTTCTTCAGGAAGATGTGGTGCATGGTCTGATCCAATACAATGAATGACGCCTTGTTGCAATGCAGCAAATAAAGCCTCTTGATGCTTTTTATCTCTAATAGGAGGATTCGCTTGAGCCAGTGTTTTCTTTGTTGAATAAATGTCTGGAGAGCTTAAGAGCAAGTGATGGGGTGTAACTTCGGTTGTAATGTAAGGAAATTCACTTAAATTTTTGAACATTTCAACTTCTTGCCAAGTTGTTAAATGACAAATGTGCAAACGAGTTTTATATTTTTTTGCTAAATCAATTAACATGGTTGAGCATTTTACAGCTGCTTCTTCAGATCGTATTTTTAAATGCGTCATGGGATCATCATTATATTTGAGTTCATCATGATTTTTTTGAATTATCTCTTCATCTTCAGAATGAACTGCAATAACTTTGTTTGATTGCTTAAAGAATGATTGTAGTATATTTACATTGTTTACAAGCATATTACCAGTAGATGAGCCTACAAAAATTTTTATACCTGCAATATTTTGAGCTTTCAAGCAATCATCGAGATTATCATTTGTTGCTCCCATGAAAAAATTATAATTAACAATTGATTTTTGACTTGCAATTAGCTTTTTTTTAGCCATTGTCTCTAACGATGTTGTGGCTGGTTTTGTATTTGGCATATCAAAAAAACTAGTCACCCCACCGGCTGCAGCCGCAAAAGATCCAGACTCTAAGTCTTCTTTGTGCGTTATGCCGGGATCTCGAAAGTGGACATGAGGATCAATACAACCTGGTATTAAAACAAGGTGTTTTTCTTTGATAATGTTTTCAGCATGTTCTGGAATATAAGGTGCTATCTGCTTAATAACACCATTTTCTATAAGTAAATCCCCTTCTCGAATACCTTCTGGCAATACCATTTTAACTGACTTAAACAACGTTGATTCATTCATGTCAGTATTATAGAAGCATATTTATATATTTGAAACTATTTATTATCAAAAAAAACAAGTTATTAAGTTTTTTTAAACTATTTTTTTTTTTATAGAAAATATATTATAATATTTTTTTATATTACGTTTTAATTTTAATTAAACTTAAATATCGTTATAGTCTTTTAACTGTAATTTATTTTTTTTTATAACGATAATTAGATACAACTTAATTTACTAGTTGTAATGAATAAAACTCAATTGGGAGGATTTAGATATGAAATTATGGGCAAAAATATTAATAGGGTTATTTTTAGGGGTTTTAACCGGGATTTTTCTTCCCTCTGTAGCAATTTTTCTTAAACCAATGGGTGATTTATTTATTAGAGCAATCAAAATGCTTATTGTCCCATTAATATTCTCGTCTCTTGTTGTTGGTGTTACAGGCATGAAAGATCCAAAAAAGATGGGTCGAATTGGAATCAAAACATTTTCTATGTACTTACTAACAACAGCAGTAGCCATCTCAATTGGACTGTTAATCGGAATAATTTTTCAACCAGGTGTTGGTGTTGATCTAGGAAGTACGGTAACTATAAAAGCTGCTGAAGCTCAGTCTTTTTCTCAGACATTAATTAATATGGTACCAACAAATCCAATCAAAGCGATGACAGAAGGAAACGTATTACAAATCATTATCTTTGCTTTATTTTTTGGAGTATCACTAAACCTAACAGGTAAAGTTGGGGAACCGTTAATTAAAGTTATTGATGCAATTGCTGAAGCAATGTATAAATTAACTTCTATTGTGATGGAATTTGCACCTTACGGTGTTTTTTCTTTGATGGCATTTGTGTCACAACAATATGGTTTACAAGTTTTACTTCCTCTTTTAAAAGTTCTTATTGGTGTTTACTTAGGCTGTATTATCCATGCCTTGGTTACGTTAGGTGGATCGGTTGTGTTATTTACTAGGCTTAACCCGATTAACTTTTTCAAAGGTATCATTGACGCTTTGGCAATTGCATATAGTACAGCAAGTAGTTCTGGAACACTTCCAGTAACAATTCGATGTGCTAGAAAAAATCTTGGTGTATCTGATAGTATTTCTTCTTTTGTTTTACCTTTAGGAGCTACCATCAATATGGATGGAACAGCTATGTATCAAGGTGTTGCTGCACTATTTGTTGCTCAAGCATTTGGTATTGATTTAACGTTTGGTCACTACGTCACAATTATTCTGACATCTACTTTAGCCTCTATTGGATCTGCTGGGGTTCCTGGAGCTGGACTCATTATGCTTACTTTAGTTTTAAATTCAGTAGGTTTACCTGTAGAAGGAATTGCAATTATTGCAGGAATTGATAGGGTTCTAGATATGGCAAGAACAACAGTTAATGTTGTTGGAGATTGCATGGTTACATTAATTGTTGCTAAATCTGAAAACGAGCTTAACAAAGATATCTATAACAACAGTACAGTTTCAGCTTAAACTACGTTAGATACTTTTTATAAAACATTAACTATGGGTTGCTTATGCAGCCCATATTTTTGTGTATAGCTATATTAATAAGTTTTGATGTGTTATTATTTTTTTAATTTACATGTTGATTTACGACTATGAACAATATAAGACA
>JAYOLY010000094.1:0-5511 GCA_038120575.1 Rickettsiales bacterium | reverse complement strand
GATAAACTTAAATAGTAACGAAGGTCATCGAATTAATAACTTTTATTGTGTATCAAATGTTAACCCATCAGCAAGTCCAAAAAACACATATCTTTACAGTTTAAGTGTTATAAATGAAAGTGAAGACATTCACGAAACCGACATTCAAAAAGAAGCAAAAAAATTATTAGGTAAACAAGTTGATAAATGGATATTTTTAAAAAGCTATTCAATTAAAAAAGCAGTTCTTAAGCAACGAACCTGTAAAAATATTTTTAATACACGTTACAACAAAAAAAATCTTTATTTTTGTGGAGACTGGACAATCCAGGGGTCCATTCAAGGTGCCATGCAATCAGGAATTCTTGCTGTAACAGAATTAAGAAAAAATTTAAAAAATAATTAAGGAAATAACCGTTTAATTGTCCAATGATTATCTTTTGAAAGCTCGAAAATGATTCGATCATGCAATCTAGAAGATCGTCCTTGCCAAAATTCAAAATAAAATGGAACGACTCTATACCCACCCCAATAATCTGGACAAGAAAAAGATTTTGATTCATATTTTTTCTTAGTTTCATCATAAAGTTGATCAAGTTTTGATCTAGATTCAACAACAGATGATTGAACAGATGTCATAGCAGCCAACTGACTGCCAATAGGCCTAGATTTAAAATAGGCATCTGATTCATCAAAAGAAACTTTTTCAATTTGTCCTTCAATTCTTATTTGGCGCTCTAACTCAATGGAATAAAAAAGCAAAGATACTTTAGAATTTATAGACATAACCGATCCTTTTCTAGATCGATAATCTGTAAAAAAAACAAAACCTTTTTCATCGAAGTCCTTAAGAAGAACAACACGACTACTTACATCTCCTATTAAATTAGCAGTTGAAAGTACCATTGCATTAGGCTGTCTAATGCCTGATTCAACAAGATCGTTAAACCACTGTTCAAAAAATATAAATGGATTGTCAGAAAAAGACTCATCCTCAAGGCTGTTTAATTGATAGTCTTCACGAAAAACATGATCTAAATTCTCTATACTCATATAATAAAATTTTACTAAATATTTAAAAATTTGACAAAAAGTAGAAAATTTCAAACATAATCACTATAATGACAATATGAAAATAATGATCAAAATAAGTTTATTAATTCTATTAACACAATCAATAATAATTGGATTCACTAATTATTCTTATTCAATTAAGATAGAAAATGAATCAAGCTCAACATCGACATGTATTAAATCAGTAGAAAATGAATACAATATCATCACCTGTAAAGGAGAAACAAATTCTGAAACGTTTAAAATAAAAAATAAATCTACAGAAAAATGGACAAACTACTTCACAAAAAAAACATATTTTAATGCAGAAAAAACAGAAAAAAAAATTACTTTAAAAGGAAAAAATAAAGACAAAGAATTTTTCAAAGAATATGAACTAAAAGACCTAGTTTGGATTCAATCAGTGGCATTTCAACTAAACGAATTTATCCTTTCAGATAAAAACAACATTGAGTTCTTAATGATTACTGGACCTATGTTTACTAAAATGACACTTAAAAAAGAATTTGAAGAAACACTAATTATAAATAATACTAACTACCTTAGTATTAAAGCCAAAATGAGCCCGAGTGGATTTCTAGGCAAATTCTGGAAAGCAGATATTTGGTATGATAAAAAAACTGGCTATATGATTAAATATGTTGCTCCTGTAGGACCACCAGGATCCAACAAGATTACTATGGAACTAATTTAATATTTATCTATTCTGATGTAATGTAACAAGTTTTTTGTTTTTTCTAAGCTTTTGCAATGCTTTTTCTTCAATTTGTCTAATTCTTTCTCGAGTTACGTTATAAACTTTACCAACTTCTTCTAACGTTCTTGCTCGACCATCGTCAATTCCAAATCTTAACTTAATAATCATTTGTTCCCGTTCATTAAGGCCTTGCATAGTAGCTAAGATACTTTCACGTAACATATTTTTTTCAGACCGACTTTCGGGAGTAATAGAATTTTTATCTTCAACAAAATTACCCAACTCTGAACCTTCTTCCTGACCAATTGGAGTCTCCAATGAAATTGGAAGCTGTGCATATTTACGAATAGACATGATATTTTCTAAAGGAATATCTGTTTCCTTTGAAACTTCTTCTTCAGTAGGTTGTCGACCTAACTTTTGCATTAACATCCGCGACGATTTTTTAAATTTATAAATAGTTTCAACCATATGAACAGGAACACGTATTGTTCGAGATTGATCGGCAATAGCTCGAGTCACACCTTGTTTAATCCACCATGTTGCATAAGTTGAAAACTTAAACCCTTTTCTGTAATCAAACTTTTCAGCTGCTCGAATTAATCCAGCATTACCTTCTTGAATAAGATCTAAAAATAAAAGTCCTTGTCCAATATATTTTTTTGCTATCGAAACAACCAATCTTAAGTTTGCATTAATCATTTTTTGCTTGGAATTTAAATCGCCATCTTCCATCCGTTTAGCTAAATCAATTTCTTCTTGAGCAGATAATAATGGAACAGTTCCTATCTCTCTTAAATACATTTTTACAGAATCATCAAGGTAAACAGATTTATCTAATTCTTCAGTAGCATTATTATTTCCAGTTTCTGAATCTAAATTAGATTGATTTAAAGAATCGGAATGATTAAAATCATCTTGCAATTCTTGTGAAGAATCAGAATCAACAATCTCAACTAGTTTATCAGCTTCAATATCATTTAAGCTATCATTTGGCATAGAATCTAATTTTTCAGTAGAATTAAATGTCATAATCACTCCTTAAGTATTTAAAAGAATTATAAAAGAACCTTTTAAATAATTATCGAAAAAAAATTCGTAAAATTTCATAAAGTATAATTTTAACATAGAATTAATATCACACAACTCATAAATTTAAATCTAACCAGTTCTTCCCGAATTGAAGATCTACAGTTAAAGGAACAGAATACTCAACAACATGTTCCATCTTTGAAACAATTATATTTTTAATAATATCAAACTCACTATCAATAACATCAAAAACTAATTCATCATGAACTTGAATAATCATTTTGGACTCAAGCTTAGACGCTTTCAATTCTTTATCAATTGAAATCATAGCAAGCTTCATAATATCAGCGGCAGTTCCTTGCAGACGAGTATTCACAGCGGCTCGCTCTTCAAATTGACGCGTTGACCAATTTGCAGTGTTAATATTTAGTAACGGTCGAATACGTCCAAATTCTGTTTTAACAAACCCATTTTTTTTTGCATTTTCAATTGTATTTTTAATAAATAAATTAACGTTTGAAAACCGCTCAAAATAGTCAGCTATCATTTGAGATGCATCTTTACGAGAGACATTAATTTGCTTTGACAAACTTGATGCCGACATCCCATATAAAATACCAAAATTAACAGCCTTGGCCTGATATCGTTGTTCTTTAGTAATAGCACTTAATTCACAATTAAATACCTTTGAAGCCGTCAGTGCATGAATATCCTCACCAGATAGAAATGCGTCAATCATTGTTTTATCCTGAGCTAAATGAGCCATTAATCGCAACTCAATTTGAGAATAATCTGCAGCTAAAATAATATGTTTATTTGATGACGAAATAAAAATACTTCGAATTTCTTTACCTTTACTTGTACGAATTGGAATATTTTGCAGATTAGGGGCAGTTGAAGATAATCTTCCTGTAACAGCAACAGCCTGATTAAAGTGACTGTGTATTTTATTAGTAACAGGCGAAATTAGTTGTGGCAAAGAATTGACATAAGTTGATAATAATTTTTCTAAAATACGATAATGAATTAAATCTTCAATGACGGGGTGTTCGTTTTTCAACTCTTCCAAAACAGCCATATCGGTAGAGCGGCCTGTTTTAGTTTTTTTAATAACTGGTAGTAATAATTTATCGAATAACACTTCAGCAACTTGCTTTGTAGAATTAATGTTAAATTCACATTCAGTTTTGTGATATATTGCTTTAACTAGGTCATCTAATTCTGCTTGAAAAAGAGATCGAATAGCATTTAATTTTTCTATATCAATATCAACACCATTCAATTCCATATCAGCTAAAACAAAAATAAGGGGCATTTCTATTGTATAAAATAAAGTATCTAATTTTTTTTCCTGTAAAAGACTTTGGAAATGATTTTTTAACCGTAATGTCATATCGGCATCTGCAGCAGCATATTCTAATGCAGTAGTAATATCTACATCTTCAAAAGAACGTTTTGATTTTCCAGTACCAACAACTTCTTCATATGTTTTCATCGAGATGTTAAACACTTTATAAACAACATCTTTTAGACCAATTTTTTGGTATGGATCACATAAAAAAGCCGCAATCATCGTATCAAAACAAACCCCTTTTAAACAAATGCCATAATAAAATAAAACTTGATAATCATATTTAGCATTATGAAGAAATTTTTCTATTGAAGCATCTTCAAAAATAGGTTTAAGACATTTCAAGAAAGGATTTAATTTTCTATTAATAGTCACTTCAGAACCCGCATTAAACATCGGAACCGTTTCAGATAACTGCACTTTAGAAACAAACTTATTTAAAGCAATATAATAGGCCTCACCTTGTTCAAAAGATATGGATATACCTACAATTTGAGCTTCTTGAACAATGAGGGACGTTGTTTCTAAATCAAAAGAAAACCCATTTAATAATTTAGGAATTAATTGTTCGCATTGCTCAAGTGTTTCAACAAGAACGTAATGAGTCGATTGATGAGTATGGTGTTCATTACGAGGAACTGCTGAATCAAGAGCATTGAAATTTGTTTCATACTTTTTTAATAAAGATTTAAAACGATATTGAGTAAAAAAATTAAAAATAACTGCCCAATCAAATTGTTTCAAAAACGTATCTAATTGAAGATTTAGAGGGACATTAACATCAATTTTTGCCAAGTCATAAGAAAGAAACGCATTTTCTTTATCTAAAATCAATTTTTCCTTTAACTTAGCATTTGAAATCAAGTCAATATTTTCATAAATATTCTTCAAAGATGAATGGTCCTGAATTAATTTTGAAGCAGTTTTATCACCAACGCCTTTTACACCAGGAATATTATCTGAAGAATCTCCTTTCAATGCCTTAAAATCAATAATTTGATCAGGAGCAACATGGTACCTTTCAAGTACTTCTTTAGGAGAATAAATCAAAAAAGAAGACACACCTTTTTGGGGCATAATAACATGAACAGTATCGGAAACTAACTGAAATGCATCATGATCCCCTGTGTAAAGATAAATCTTTTCACAAACAGAACTATATTGATTGGCAAAAGTTCCCATCAAATCATCAGCTTCAAAACCAGGTTTTTCAATATATTGAATTCCAAAGTCAGATAACGCTTCTTTAAGACGATTCATTTGTTCGATAAAATCCTCAGGAGCTGGAGGTCTATGAGCTTTATAAGCTTCATACTTTTTATGCCTAAATGTTGGTTCCTTTCGATCAAAACAAACCATTACATGAGTAGGATCACAC
>JAYOLY010000093.1:0-5595 GCA_038120575.1 Rickettsiales bacterium | reverse complement strand
ACATGTTTTATTGCATTTAAACTCAATTTTTCCAACATTTATGTGGGGCAGTTTACTAATTTTAAACAATAAATTAATTTAAAAAAATTTATTTTATTGAACTAACCACAATCCTTATTTCGAGATCGTGAAGATACGATTTTTTCTAAAATTTTTCTTCCTGAAAAAAGCTCAACAATCTCTAAACTAAGAGTTTCGGGATTCGCCTTGATTATACCGTATGTTGCACAATAGCCTTTATCATAGGGCGCTTTACAATGACCAGGATTCATAATAATGAGATTATTTTCTTCCTCAATACAATAGCGATGTGTATGACCGTGAAGAACAACATCTGCTTGTTGTTGGGAAATAATTGCTTCTGGATCTGAATCATCGGGCAAATCGTTGTAATGTTTAGTTGGAGTATGTGTTAAATAAAATCTCCATCCATGAACAATTTCTGTTCGTCGATTTTCAATTCGAAAATCTTGATAATACGATGTCCATGTTCCAGGAACACGAACACAGGGATATCCTTTGCTGATTATTACATCTGCATCATTGTAATAATCTCCTAAATGATAGATTAAATTGGGCTTAATGATGTCTGCTTGAATCAAACATTGGTTGACCAAATCTGTATTTCCATGAGAATCTGACATCACAAAAATTGTTGTTGTATTATTCAAAAAACCTACTCTTAAACCTAAAATTTTATAGAAAATATTTAAAAAAAATGATATAAAATAATTATGAAAATTGCTTTACTCATTGCTTTTTCCTTTATTAGTTTAGTATCACCTTTTTTTGCTTTACCTCAAATTGTATCAAAAAACTTTGAAATTATTGATAAGAATTTACTTACAGATGAACGATACGAGCTCATGAAACTTTATACCAAACATCATTACGATTTAGATCATGCAAATTTAATTGATCCGAAAATGATTGTTGTTCATTATACCGCTTTATCTAACTTAAAATTATCTTTACGAGCATTTGAACCTGTAGAAATGCCAGAGTTCAGAGAACGGTTACTTAGCTACGGAAAGGTTAATGTTGGCACCCATTATCTTATCGACAAAAATGGAGATATCTATCAGCTTTATCCCACAACGGTAATAACTCGTCATGTTATTGGATTTAATCATACTGCCATTGGCATAGAACTTGTTGGTGCTGGCGAAGAAGAAATCAGAATCAAACAACTTAATGCAACCGTCAAGTTGATTGAATATTTGTCTCGAGTTCATCCCAGTATTGACTACCTCATTGGACATATGGAATACATGAATCGAACTTATGATCATTTCAAGTTGTATCTAAGCAAAGACACATCTTATGAACCGTCAATAAAACTTGACCCAGGATTTAATATCATGAGACGAATTAGACTGTATTTAAAAATTGATTATGATCTTATTTTTAAAAAATAAGTTCAGTGTATTTTTTTTCCTGTAAACTCAAGCTATAATTAATACAATGACACAACCAAATAACTATCTTGAATCCATAAATCCGTATAATCCAGGAAAATCTAGCTTAGATCTTGGAAATAAAGAGGTTATAAAATTATCTTCTAATGAAAATCCTTTCGGAATGGGGCTATCCCCTGAACAGTTTCAGTCATTATCTTCAAACCTAGAACGCTATCCAGCCACCAATAACAATGACCTAATCAATAAACTAAGTAAGCTTCATTCTATTTCGCCAAATCAAATTATATTAGGAAATGGCAGTGATGAATTGTTTCAAATTATTTCTCAGGCATATCTTAATCCCCAAACAGAATCTTTATCATCTAAACATACCTTTTCTGTGTATAAACATTGCACTCTTTTAATGGGCGCTGCCTACAAGGATGTTGACATGTCTCAATATGGTTATGATTTAGATGCAATGTTATTGGCAATATCCACTCAAACTCGTGTTGTTTTTATAGCCAACCCGAACAACCCTACTGGATCTTTTTTAACCGTTTCGCAATTGGACACTTTTTTATCTAAGCTTCCATCTGATATTGTTGTTGTGCTTGATGAAGCCTATAAAGACTATGTTCAGGTTGAAGATCAGTCTAAAACAGTAGACCTTTTAAAAACATATAAAAACTTAATTATCACTCGAACGTTTTCCAAACTGTATGGTCTAGCTGGATTTAGATTAGGCTATGCAATGGCTGATAACGCTGTAATTGCTCTTTTAAAAAAAATAAAACCGCCCTTTAACGTGAATTCACTTGCATTGGGCGCTGGCTCAATGGCATTAGATAATACATCATTTTTTCAACATAGTTATTCATCAAATCAGGATGGGTTAAGAACAATTTTTGAATCTGGGCCTTACCAGCATTTAAATATCCTTCCAAGTCAAGCCAATTTTGTTTGTATATTAAGCTCTACATTTAACTCTTCGTTTATGTTTGATTATTTTCTTCAACATGGTTATATCATCAGAGATTTGGCGTCATTTGGACTTCCTAATGGTATTCGATTAACTATTGGATCATCAGACGATGTAGCACGATGCATATCAATTTTAAATTCTTTAGATAAGGAGTCTTCATGACAGATATAAAAACAGCATTATACGACAATCATATTGCACTGAAAGGAAAATGTGTTTCTTTTGCGGGATATAGCCTTCCAATTTGGTATAGCTCTATCTCGGATGAACATCAGGCTGTACGTCGTCGCGCTGGTGTTTTTGATATTTCTCACATGGGATTATTTTCAATTAAAGGTAAAGCAGCTGCTAAATATTTACAGACAT
The DNA here is from genome assembly GCA_038120575.1 of Rickettsiales bacterium. GTDB lineage: Bacteria > Margulisbacteria > Marinamargulisbacteria. Next base: position 2,844 of record JAYOLY010000093.1, on the reverse strand, counting down.
TATCGTGCAATGATGTTGATAAGTGTATGGATAAAAAAATGATGTATTCGATGTTTTTAAACTCTCAAGGCATGATTTTAGATGATGTCATGCATGGGTTTTATGATGATCAATTTTATTTAATTACCAATGGTGCTAATCAATACAAAATAAAATCATGGATGAATCAGCACTGTCCAGATGATGTTTCTATCACTCATCTTAATTCAACGTATAGTTTTATTGCGTTGCAGGGCCCTGAATCTGCGCAAATACTTAAACAACTCTATGGCATTGATACTGATTTGATTAGTCGATTTGGAATGAGTTCTCAAGATATTCATAACGAAACATGCATGATTCTTCGTACAGGCTATACAGGAGAAGATGGCTTTGAGTTGATGATTCCTCATTCTATTGTGTCCAACATATGGACTGATTTAATCAATCAAGCTGTTCAACCTTGTGGGCTTGGTTCAAGAGATTCTTTAAGACTCGAAAAAGGATTTCCATTATATGGTCATGAATTAAGCGACGTTATTCATCCGTTTATGACAGCTTACGCATGGGTTGTTAAATTTAATAAGGATTTTATTGGCAAAGATGCTTTATTAAAACAACGAGAGCTGCCTCATTTGGTCTCTGTTGGATTGGAACTTGAAGGAAAGCATATTGCTCGGCAAGATTATGCCATCCAAGAAGGTGGTAGTGTCACATCAGGCACGTTTATTCCATCTTTAAATAAATCAATTGCTCTTGCCTTTGTTCCTGCAGACTATTCAACGATAGGATCGTCTGTTCATGTTGAAATTAGAAATAAATGGTATAAAGCAACTGTTGTTTCAGTTCCGTTTAGCTAAACGATTTAGCAGCCTTTTTGCACATCATAGCTTGTCGAATTGTGTCTATTTCTTTTTTATAACAAGTTGCAGTTAAGACCTGATCTTGAGCTTTTTTTTCAACTGCAAGAGTTTCTCCCCATGGGTTTACGATTAAACTATGCCCAAAGGTTTTAACCCTACCAGATCCAATTCCATATTGATTTGGTGCCAACACATAAGCTTGATTTTCTATAGCTCGTGCCTTGCACAATGGCTCCCAATGATATTTTCCAGTTTTGTGTGTAAATGAAGATGGAATACATATGATGTCAACATCTTGTTCAAAATAGTGTCGATATAATTCCGGAAATCGAATATCATAACAAATGGACAATCCTATTTTAAACTGTTTAATTTGTGTTATTTTGGGCTCTAACCCTGGCAAAAAATAGTCCGATTCAAATAGTCTTACACCTCCGACAATGGCATCAAACAAATGAATTTTTCTGTAGAGTGCCTGAATCTCCCCCATTGGGTTAATTAGAATAGACGTATTGTATGCAAAATGGTCTTGATCTGATTTTTCAAAAATTGAACCAATTAGGATGTATTGTTGATGTGTTATAGCTAATGAAGCAATGCGATCTGTTGTTGGGCCTGGAATAGATTCTACTGCAAGAGGTTCTTTTTTTAGACGACGAAAATTACAACATTCAGGTAAAATAGCTAAATCAGCTGATTTTGATTGTTCAGAAGTTAACAATCGTTCAATGGTTTCGATATTTTTTTCTTTATCATTAGATGCTGATAATTGAATAACAGCAACGCTTAATTCATCATTAGACATTCTATAAGTATAAACAGAAAAAAACGTTAATGGAATTATTTTGATTTTCTTTACTTTTTTTTATCTTTTTTGTAGTTTATAGGTGATATGAATAAAGATTTTTGGAAAACATTACCAAAGCCAATTATAGGTTTAGCTCCAATGGATGGCTATTCTGATAGTGCTTTTAGACGTGTTTGCAAACTTATTAATCCTGCTATTGTTACGGTTACAGAATTTACATCTGCTGATGGATTATCATTTAATGCCAATAAGCTTAAAAAAAAGCTTTGGTTTGACCCGTCAGAGCAGCCTGTAATTGCCCAAATTTTTGGCAAAAACACAGAAACCTTTATTCGAGCTACCAAAATTTGTGAAGAAATGGGTTTCAGTGGCATTGATATTAATATGGGTTGCCCATCAAAAAAAGTTGTCAAATCCGAGCATGGTGTTGCTTTAAGAAAATGTCCAGACCTGGCTTATAAACTGATTGAATCTGTTGCTAAAAACACCCATCTCCCTGTATCTGTTAAAACTCGCTTAGGTTGGAATAACGCCGATGATTTAGTTGATTTTTGCATTGGTGCCGAGCAAGCTGGTGCGGATATGATTTGTGTTCATGCTCGCACCTATAAAGAACCCTACAATGTTCCTGCTCAATTTGAACATCTTTTTGATGTTAAAAAGGCAATTTCAATTCCCATTATTGCCAATGGAGGCATTATTAATTTGGAAGATGGATTAACAAAAATTTCACAGGATCCCCATTTAGGATCTGAAACACTGGATGGCTTTTGGATAGGGCAAGCCTCTTTTGGTAATCCTTGGGTCTTTACTCCAGAAGGGCCCCCTACTTTATTTAGTGAAAAAATCCCTGTCATTTTAAAGCATGCAGAATGGTTAATAGAGCATAAAGGTGATTATGTTGGAACAAGAGAAATCAGAAAACATCTTCTGCAATATGTGAAGGGCTTTTATGGAGCGAAACAATTTAGATCTAGACTTGTTCATATTTCAAGTTTTTCTGATTTAGAGACTGTTTTAAATGATCTTCAGGAATTTAATTTAAAACAATCCCTCAGATCTACGTCGTTAGCTATTTAATTTGTTCAAACTGCCCCACCTAAATGTTGGGAATTTGAGCAAGAAAACAGAATTTATCTAAAAACACTATCAACTATTTTTTAGTAACTTGATTCTATCAATAAAAACAACAGT
>JAYOLY010000092.1:3732-5608 GCA_038120575.1 Rickettsiales bacterium | reverse complement strand
ATTGATTTAGTTGCAATGTGTGTTAATGATTTAATTTGTATGGGGGCTAAACCGTTGTTTTTTCTTGATTATGTTGCTGCCCATCAAATTGTTCCTGAAAAAATGAAAGATATTATTAAAGGAATGACTGACGGATGTCTTCAAGCTGAATGTGCTCTAATTGGGGGAGAAATGGCAGAAATGAATGATATGTACCAACAAGATGATTTTGATCTTGCGGGTTTTTGCGTAGGTGTTGTTGATAAAGAAAAAATCATTGATGGGTCGAAGATACAACCAGGTGACTTTGTTTATGCTTTACCGTCCTCAGGCTTGCATAGCAACGGGTTTAGTTTAGTTAGAAAAGTATTGACTCCAGACATATGCAAGGCAAATAGCCTTGACTACAAATCTTTATTAGTACCAACAAAAATATATGTTAAAGAGATATTAGATTTAATATCAAAGGTGATGATTAGCGGAGTTGCTAATATTACTGGCGGGGGACTTGCTGAAAATATTAAACGCATTACACCAAATAATGTGAACATAACTATTCATAGAGACTTATTAAGAGTGTTGCCTATATTTGATGATATTCAGCGGATTGGAAACATCACCTCTGATGAAATGTTTAAAGTGTTTAATATGGGGGTTGGAATGGTGATGATTAGTCCTAAAAAATTAGTCGAATCAAGCTCTTATTATTTGATTGGACAAGTGTCTGAAGGAATGGGTGACGTTACTATTGTCTAAAATAAAACTTGGTATTTTGATTTCTGGTAGAGGGTCAAACATGAAAGCTATTGTTGATGCCTGTTTAAGACAAGAAATTAATGCTGAGGTCAAGATTGTTATTAGCAACAATTCTGAAGCTGAAGGATTAAAAGTTGCTCAAAACCGTAATATTCAAACTAAATATATCAATGTAAACGATTTTTCGTCTAAAAAAGCATATGAAGATGAGCTCTCGGCTATTTTACAAAAATATGAAGTAGATTTAATTTGTTTGGCCGGGTATATGAAATTGCTTGGAGCTGAATTTATTGAAAGACATAAAGGACATATTATTAATATTCATCCATCCTTACTGCCTGCATTTAAAGGTTTAGATGCTCAAAAACAGGCATTTAATTATGGAGTAAAAATATCTGGGTGTACAGTTCATTATGTGAATGAAGAAATGGATGGCGGAAAAATTATTATGCAAGATAGTGTTGTCATTAATGATTCAGATACGCTTGAGGATGTCATACAAAACATTTTAAAAAAAGAACATCAATTATATCCAAAAGCAATTAAATGGATAATTGAAAAAAAACGAGGTTAAAACATGAAAGCATTAATTAGTGTCTCAAATAAAGATGGATTAATTCCATTTGCAAAGAAATTAATTGAACTAGGGTATCAGATTGTGTCGACAGGAGGAACCTTAAAGATTCTTAAAGAGAACGGTATACAAGTTCAAGGTATTTCAGAATACACTGGTTTTCCAGAAATTTTGGATGGAAGAGTAAAAACATTGCACCCAAAAGTTCATGGGGCCATTTTAGCTGATCAAAACAATAAAAATCATCTCAAAACATGCGAAGATCATGATATCGAGTGTTTTGACTTAGTTATAGTTAATTTATATCCATTTGAAAAAACAATTCAGGATCCAAACAAAACACTAGATAATGCAATTGAAAATATTGACATTGGTGGACCAACGTTATTGAGAGCAGCTGCGAAAAATTTTAAATCCGTTTGCGTGGTTGTGAACCCTAATGATTATGATAATGTCATAACAAACTTAAAATTAAAAAATAATGAAAAGAAACTTGATTTTCGAAAAATAATGGCAACTAATGCTTTTATACATGTTGCACAATATGATGTTGCTATTGCAAATTAC
>JAYOLY010000092.1:0-3722 GCA_038120575.1 Rickettsiales bacterium | reverse complement strand
AAAGGTTTCCGATTTAAGATATGGTGAGAATCCACACCAAAAAGCAGCTTTATATAGTCTTCCTGCTTTATCTAATAATAAATCATTTCAACAATTACATGGAAAAGAGTTATCTTATAATAATATTATTGATATCGATTCTGCGATAAATATTATTCGTTCATTTGAACTGCCAACGGCTACAGTTATTAAACATACTAACCCATGTGGGGCCGCAACAGCTGACAGCATTTATGAAGCATATGCCAAGGCATATGAAGCAGATCCTTTATCTGCATTTGGATCAATTGTTGGATTAAATCGATTTGTAGATTTAAAAACAGCGGAGTTACTCTCAAAAACATTTATTGAAGTAATAGTAGCCCCTGGGTTTGATCAAGATGCTTTTGAATTATTAGCTAAAAAATCTAATTTAAGGTTAATTCAAATCAATCAAAAAGATAAAAATGACAACAGTTTTGTGTATCGTTATGTTGATAATAATTTTTTAGTTCAAACAGAAAATAATTTATTTTTAAAGCATTCAGATTTTAATATCGTAACATCAAATAAACCATCCACTGCTGATTTAAACGATTTATTATTTGCATTTAATCTTGTTAGATTTGTGAAATCAAATGCAATTTTAATTGCAAATAACGCACAAACAATTGGAATTGGAGCCGGTCAAATGAGTCGAGTAGATGCTGTTGAAATAGCATTAAAAAAAGCTGATAAAAAAGCAAAGGGAGCGGTGATGGCTTCTGATGCTTTTTTTCCATTCAAAGACTCTATAGAACTTGCTGCAAAATATGGCATTCGAGCTATTATTCAACCTGGAGGGTCAAAAAGAGATCAGGAATCTATAGATGAATGTGACAAGCATAATATTTGTATGGTATTTTCTGGATCTCGACATTTTTTACATTAATGAAAAATGATAATAAATTAAACTATTTACTTTATAGTTGTTTTGGCTTAATTATAGTTTTTTTAGTAATTCCTTTTTTCATAGATTATATAGGAAAAAATGACGAAGAAATTTCAAATAATTTTTTTGTTATTGAGTCTGTTATATCTAAAAAAGAGTCAAAATTTATTGTAAAACAATTAGAAAAGAATGGATTTTTAAATCAAAAAGGTGGAATCAGTGACAACATTGATTTAAAGGATATTCAAACATTAAACTTGAGTACTACTACTGAGCGAGAAGTCATTAAAATACTTGAAAACTATCGTAAAAAACTTGAAAAAAAACAGCGAAATGTAGAAATAACAGACTCATTTATTACGGGGTATGATCAATCAAAATTGAGTTGGAAAATTGCGGCAAAAACTGTTTATGTCTCAAGAAGTCAATACATTTTTAATGCAGAAAATATTTTTAGTGGATTTATTTATAACCATTCTGGACGTATCATTATTGATTCCATTCAAGCTGATCAATCAAGAATTAATACAAAAAGGAAAACAATTCATGCTAAAGGAAATATTAGAGCAAGATTTTTAAGTGAAAATCATAAAAAATCACAGAAAAGGCTTAATGGAATCATTGCAGATGATCTAAATTCAGAGCAACCAATTACAATTAAATCGGATGAATTGCATTTTAATGGGTCTAAAGATTTTGTTGAATTATCTAATAATGTTGAAATAAGTCAAGATGATGTCACTATTTACCCAAATAAATCCATTATTGTAGATAATAATCTTAATATCGCAACAATTAAAGATGGATTCAAAATGAAATCTGAAACCTTCTCCGTTTCAGGTAATACCATGACAATTTATTTGGATGAAGATAGATCTGAGATGACAAATGGAGTCACTATTATTCGTCAAGAGAGAGTTGAAGACCTTATTTCAGATTCAAGAGAATCAAGCTTAAGAAAAAATAAAACAATATTAACATGTAAACAAGCAACTTATATTGAAAGAAATGATAATCATGTTTTAAAAGTTAAAGGAGATGTCAATATTGTACAACCTGGTAAATTAATCACAGCAGATGAAGGAATCTATGATGAAATTGAAAATAGTTATGAGTTAAAGAAAAATATAACCATAGAATTAGATTCTTTAGACTGGTTAATTAAATCTGAAACAAAAAAGAATATCAATAATAACAATATAAATTCAACTGTTCGTCAAAAAACACTTATTGTTACAGATAGTTTAAGATTTAAGGGTGATTTGAAAGAATTATCATTGGAGGGCAATATTAAAATTGTTCAACCAGATAAGACCATTTTTACAGATAAAATGATTTTTGATGACAAAAACTCAAAAATTAATTGTATAGGAAAGGTTAAAGTAATTAAAAAAAATAAAGATCAAATCGAAACATCTGTTTTAGAAATTGATTTAGAAAATGAAACATTTACTGCAAAAAAAGGAGTTTCATCACTATATTATTTAGATAAATGAGCTTATTCTTGTCCCAATAAGAAATAAGTTATATACTTTTTTTCATGTCTAAAGAAGATTTTTCAGAAGTTCGTATTTTTTCAGGTAATTCTAACCTAAAACTTGGTGAAGATATTGCAAAACTATTAAATACATCATTGTCCTCAGTGACATTATCGAAATTTAGCTGTGGTGAAAACTATGCTAGAGTTGATGAATCAATTAGGGTCGTTGAAGCCTATGTGATTCAATCAATTGGACTTAATCCTAACGACGATTACATGGAACTGTTTTTACTTATGGATGCGCTTAAAAGAGCGTCTACAAAACGAACTCATGGTGTAATTCCTCATTTTGGATATGCAAGACAAGATAAAAAATCTGCTCCTAGAGAACCTATTAGTAGTCGATTAATTGCTGATTTGCTTTCTGCAATTGGGTTTGATCGATTAATCACTATTGATTTACATTCAGATCAAATTCAAGGGTTCTTTAATCAACCTGTTGATCACATTAATGCGATGCCTTTATTTATCGATTATTTCAAGAAAAAGAAAATAGAAAACCTTGCTGTTGTAGCTCCAGATACTGGTCGTGCAAAAGTTGCGAAGAAGCTTGGAGATAAGCTTAATGCAGATTTAGTATTATTACATAAAACTAGACCAAAACATAATGTAGCTGAAATTACAAATGTTGTTGGTGATGTTAAAGATAAAAACTTATTAATTGTAGATGATATGATTGATACAGCTGGTTCAATTACATCCAGTGTTAAAACATTAAAAAAATTAGGGTGTAAAGACATTTATGTCGCAGCAACGCATGCAGTATTTTCTGGCCCTGCTGTTGAGCGATTATCTCAGACTGATTTTAAAGAAGTTGTAGTAACAGATACAATATATATCCCTGAAAGTAATAAGTTTGATAATTTAACTATTCTTGGAACAGCACCACTGCTGTCAGAAGCCATTCGACGAAATGTGAATCATGAGTCGATTTCGTCTTTATTTGTTTAATTCAACATTGTTTAAAAGCCAATTTAATATCTAATAAATACGTTATTTAAACGCCTTTTACTATTAAATTATTTATTTATTTTTTTAGTGTGTATTTCGCGTTATATATATTTAAATAGTGATATTAAAAATAGGTTTTATAAGAGAGTAAGGATGTAAAGAAACTTGTTAAGTAAACTACTGGCTAATTTAATTGCTTTAAGTAATTAAAACGTATTAAATGCCAGTAGCTTAAATGAATAATTAGTCTTAAATTTGTGGTCCAAACTTATCTAATTGTTTACCTTCTTCTAAATCTGAGAATTTTTTAAAGTTATTTGA
>JAYOLY010000091.1:3247-5652 GCA_038120575.1 Rickettsiales bacterium | reverse complement strand
GAATCAACTTGAATCATGTCGTGTCGAAGGCGTTCGACTTCTTTTATTTTATTAGCTTCATCTTGTGTTAGCACCCCAACCTTTACAGCGTCGTCTGCAACTAGATGTATTGCTTTTTTAGCTACTTTATTAGATTTTATAGCTTGTTTTACTTTTTTAATTAATGGATCAACTTCAACAATTTTTTTACATGTCTCTTCAAGTTTTGCAAACTGATCTGATGCATCACTTGGAAGATGACACAACTGTGTTAATCGATCGCGTTGTTTAGATGGTGTCATGATCTGTTTCGAAATAGCTGAACATAATGAATCTGATGGAGGTGATCCAATAGGATTACATCGAAGTAAAAATGCTGGCAATTTGTATGCAGGGCCCATATTATCAAGCAAATCCAAAGCCGCAACTTGAATTTCGTTAAAAGCATACTCTAAACTCCATTTTGCATAGATCCAATCGTCTTTATGCCCTTCAGCATGATAGCGTCTTAACACTGTTGTTGCCAGATACATCCACGACAAAATATCTGCAAATCGTCCTGCAAGATTTTCTTTTCGTTTCAAAGCACCACCAAGGGTCAGTAAAGCTATATCGGCATAAAAGGCAAACATAGCCGATACCCACGTTAAGCGACGATGATATGTCGATAGTTTTCCACCTACATGAAACGATAGCCAACCTCGTGTTAAAGTTAGCATAATATAGCGAACAGAATTTCTAAACCCATGTCCGATATGACTTAAAAAGGCAACATCAAACTGCTTTAAATTGTTGCTTTCAATGGCTTGAACTTCATCTAAAATATAAGGATGACAACGAATGGCACCTTGGCCAAATATCATCAATGTTCGAGTTAAAATATTAGCCCCTTCAACTGTGATACTGATTGGATTTGATAGATGATACTTTGCAACTAAATTTTTAGGACCAAGTGTAATGGCTGCTCCTGCAAAAATATCCATTGCATGCATACACCCTAACCGGCTTAACTCTGTAAAATGATATTTGCATATTGCCGAAATAACAGGAGGTTTGAGTCCTTCCCCTACCCCTGCACATGTATAGGCTCGTGCAGCTTCAAACAAATAATTACTTCCAGCTATCATGGCCATTGGTCGATGAAGCCCTTCAAAATTCCCAATCGATGTTCCAAACTGCTTTCTGACCATCATAAAAGCACTTGTTGCTCGTGTCATAAACATAGAGCCACCTGTACAGCTAGCCGGCAGCGATATGCCTCGACCAGCAGATAAGCACTCCATCAACATGGACCATCCTTTTCCTGCATAAGCTGTTCCTCCAATGATGGCATCAATGGGAACAACAACATCTTTTCCAACAATCGGACAATTGTTAAAAGGCACCCCTAGCGGATCGTGTTGTTTATCGAGAGATATTCCTGGTGTTGTTGCCGGAATTAATGCACACGTTATGCCAATGTCTTCGCCTTTTCCTAGAAAATTATTAGGATCCATTAACCGAAATGCAAGTCCAATTACAGTTGATACGCCTGAAAGTGTAATCCACCGTTTTTCCCAATTTAATTTGATATATAATTTTTTATCTTCACCTTGAAAGATCTCGCCATGAGATGTCATTGACCCTGCATCCGATCCTGCACCTGGCTCTGTAAGACCAAAACATGGAATCTCTCGTCCATCTGCAAGTCGTGGAAGATAGTGATCTTTTTGTTCTTTTGTACCATAGTGAATCAACAATTCTGCAGGCCCTAGCGAATTTGGAACCATAACAGTGATGCCGATCGCACCCGATCGAGATGAACATGCGGCAATGACGCGACTATTGGCTTCTGGGGAAAACCCTAATCCACCATACTCTTTTGGAATAATTAATCCAAAAAACTTCTCTTTTTTTAAATAATCCCAAATTTTTTCAGACATTTTTCTATTTTTAAAAATCTCCCAATCGTTCACCATATCGCATAATGTAGCAACAGGTCCGTTTAAGAACGCTTCTTCTTCTTTAGATAAATGAGCAATGGGTTGAGATAACATTTTTTTTATGTTTGGTTTACCTGAAAACAATTCTTTATCCATCCAAACATCACCTGCTTCGATAGCCACTTTTTCTGTTTCAGAAATAACAGGTAAAAACTTGAACGCTATCATTGCCTTCATAATGGGAAAACTAATGACATAACGTCGTACAACAGGAATATTAATAAGTGCAACGATTACACCCACTACAAGAAGTGACATTTGTGACAAGCCAACTAGATATAATCCCATCAAGACAAGAGCTGACCATATCATCATTGGGGCTCCAAAAAATCCACAGATTAATGCCACCCCTGCCAGTACAATCACTAAATTGACCTGACTTAAAATTGATATAACATCACCCATGTTTTTCCTCCTTTATTGAATGAAATAATTTTTGATTAT
>JAYOLY010000091.1:0-3237 GCA_038120575.1 Rickettsiales bacterium | reverse complement strand
TATGTTTGACTAACTCCTTTAATTTGTTACACGGTTCAAATCGACTACCATGTTGTTGAGCTAGTTGTGTTAAGACCTCCAAAATGTCGTCAAAGCCTCGATTTTGAGCATACATTAACAGTCCGCCTAAAAAAGGTGGAAACCCAATGCCATAAATCATGGCCATATCGAGCTCTTCAGGAGAACTGACGATGTTTTCATCCAAACACATCAATGCTTCATTAACCATTATTAATAACAACCTGTCTTTGATTTCTTTTTCTGTTTTCTTTTTAGGGGCTGAACAAAATTGATTAATATCTTTATTTTCACTTTTTTGTTTTCCTTTATAACAATATAGCCCACGATTTGTTTTTTTACCTAAACAATTATCAAGTTCTTGCATTTTTTTCATAATTTCAGGAATGGCCATTCGTGCTCCGTAGCCATCTTCTAGCACTTTAGCAACATTAAAGCCTACATCAAGCCCCACTTGGTCGCATAATGCCAGTGGTCCGATTGGCATTCCAAACTGTGTGATAATTTGATCGATTCGACTGATTTGTTCACCTTCTTCAACACATCGTATCGCTTCTACTACATATGGAATTAATATTCGATTAACTAAAAATCCAGGGCATTCCTTTACAACGATAGGTGTTTTTTTCATTTTTTTAACAACCTGTATGGCTTTGGAAATCACATCTTTTTTGCATGTTTTGCTTGGAATAATCTCGACTAATGGCATTATATTTGCTGGGCTAAAAAAATGCAGTCCTAAAAAACGATCGGGGTATGTCAGTGATGATGCTATTTTTTCAATCGACAACGACGACGTATTGGATGCCAAAATACACTCTCTGGAAACATGTTTTTCTAGATCCTTAAATACGGTTTGTTTAATTGTTAGATTTTCTACAATAGCTTCGACAACGATGTCGGATTGATGAAGTCCTGAATAATCTTGTGTTAACGAAACGGTTTGCATCAGTTTCATATCGGCCTGATCTTTTTTTAGCCGACGCTTTTTAACTAGTTGATTATATATGTTTTGAATTGATTTTTGGCCATGCAATACAGCACCCCAATTGATATCTTTTAAGCGTACTTTAATGTCGCGATAACTGAACAACCAAGCAATAGCAGCTCCCATTAAACCAGCACCTAAAACCGTTGCTTGTTTAATTGTATCTTGAGTTGGAACCACATGATTTTGTGTTTGTTTTTTTACAAATTCTTGTGTTAAAAAAATATGCATTAAATGCTTAGCCTCTGAGGTTGTGACCAATTTGCAAAACCCAGCAATTTCAAGATCAATTCCTTTTTTTAGAGGCTTTGAATAGCCCTTAATTGTGACAGCTAAAGCTGTCATGGGTGCAGGATAATGACCTTTTGTTTTCTTTAAAATTTGTCGTTTTACAAGTTGATACAACATCCATCGACCAACACCATTAGATTCGAGTACTTTCATTGGCATTGACGATTTTTTTCGTCTTTTTTCTATCATTTTTCTTTGTTTTGAAGACGATAATGACGCTATAAATGTTTCAAGTCTAGTTTCTAAAAAAGCGTTATGAAACAGAGCATCTACGATGCCTAGTGAATAGGCTTTTTTGGCGTTCACTCCTTTACCACTGACGATCAACGACACTGCCTTTGAAAGACCAATCAAGCGACTTAAGCGCTGTGTTCCTCCAAGACCTGGCAAAATACCAAGATTCACTTCTGGCAAAGCAATTGAAACAGACTCATGAATTAAAGCTACCCGATAGGTACAAGCCAAAGCTAGTTCAAGACCACCACCCAAACAAGGTCCGTTGATAACAGCAATAGTTGGAAATGGAAGATGTTCAATTTTATGAAAAATCTCGTGTCCATGAACCAACAATTCTTTTGCCTCATCCGCCGATTTTACTCCATAAATTTCATTGATATTTGCACCAGCAATAAACTGATTTTTTTTAGCACTTTTTATGATGAGTACACAAATATCTCGTTTTGATAGTAGGTCTAGTACAAAATTAAATTCATTCAAAATAGATCGAGATAAGATATTCACCTTGCTGTTTAATTGATCTAAGCTTAATATCCCAACGCTGTTGGACTCTGTATAATTTACTTGGGCTGCTTTTAGTGTTTGATTGAACACTTCATCAAATGTTGGTGTTTTAACTGCCTTTTTTACACTTGTTTTTTGCTCTTTTTTCATGGTTTTAATGTCGCTCGATAATGATGGCTCCACCTTGCCCACCTCCTACACATAAACTGGCACAACCCAGTGTTTTATTTTGTCGTTTTAATTCGTGAAGTAACGTTAAAACAATGCGTGTTCCTGAGGTTCCAACAGGATGTCCTTGTGCAATTGCACCTCCATTGACATTACATTTTTTCGGATCAAGTGTTCCGACTTTTTTACTTTTGTTTAAATATGTTTTTGCAAATTCTGTTGAATCTGCTGCTTTGTGACACGCTAATACTTGAGCTGCAAAAGCTTCATTAATTTCAAACAAATCTATATCACTAAATGAAATGTCTGATGTTTCAAAACATTTTGACATTGCATAAACAGGTCCTAATCCCATTCGATCGGGTTCTAGTCCTGCATAAGAATAATGACGAATATATCCCATTGGTGTTAACTTCAGTTCTTTGGCTCGAGATTCGCTCATTAATATCATTGCAGCTGCCCCATCTGTTACTTGAGATGAATTTCCAACCGTAACAGTGCCATTTTTTCTGTCAAAAAATGGTTTTAATTTTTCTAACGACTCGATTGTTTGGTTCAGTCTGACACCATTGTCTGCTGTGATCATTTTTTTACCACGTTTATCTGAAATAGCCATAATTTCATTAGCATAACGATTATGTTCAATAGCAGCTGTTACGCGCTTATGGCTTTCTAGTGCATACAGATCTTGTTCATGACGATCTATTTTAAATTCTCTAGCTAAATTTTCAGCAGTTAGTCCCATAATTAAGCCACATACAGGGTCTGTTAACCCTTCTTGTAGTCCAATGATTGGTTTTAAATACTTGAATTTAAACAGACGTAGTGCTCCAAGTTTTTGAGCTGTTGTTTTGGCTGTCATAAACGATTCCAAAACAAACTTTAGTTCTTTACTGTAAACAAACGGAATATTAGACATAGATTCTGTTCCACCAGCAATCACCGTTTGAGCTTGATTGGCAAGAATAGAACTGCATGCATTTGTAATGGATTGAAGACCTGATGCACAATTTCTGTGAACAGTATAAGCT
>JAYOLY010000090.1:0-5917 GCA_038120575.1 Rickettsiales bacterium | reverse complement strand
CTCTTAACTCTATTTGCTTTATTACTTTTTTCAACATCGTATCAAAAAGCAGATACCAACAATACTATTGCATTATGCTTTAAAAAAGAATGTTTTGAAGTATATATTAATAATAAATTTCAACAATCAAGAACAATAAAAGATAAAAAACAACATTACTTAGAAAGTTTTAAAAATCCAAAAAAATTAATTAGCTGGAATAAATTCAATAGCAAAGCTCAAGATATTATTTGGCTAGACAAACATTTTATTGTAATAGAATCTTTAAATAATTCTCCAGGATTAAATAGCGATTTAATTATTTCAAAACAAAAAGCTAGTCATATTTTAAAAATGCCTGGTGGTACTATTGAGAAAAAGTCTATTTCGATTGGGGACCAAGCAACGATATTAAAAAAAGAACAAGTAAACACTAAACTTAAACTCAAAAAAAAACTGTCTAAAATACTGTCAAATAAAATTCCAATCCAGTCTAAAAAACTAAATCTATAAATTATGAAAGAAATAGATCAAAACAAAAAAAGTTTTACATTTATTGGTATGTCAGGAGTAGGAAAAAGTACGTTTGGAAAAAGAATTGCAAAAAAATTTAATTATTCTTTCACCGACACAGATACAATAATAGAACATACATTAAATATTAAAATTTCAGATTATATTCAAAAAAATGGAGAAGCCCAATTTTTAAACATTGAAGAAGAAATTATTTGTAGTTCAATTTTTCCAGCCCCACAAATCATTTCAACAGGAGGAAGTGTCATATACTCAACAAAAATAATGACTTACTTAAAAGAGGTATCTACTATCGTTTTTTTACATGACTCTATAGATAATATAAAAAAAAGAATAAAAACATTTTCTAATCGTGGTGTAGTGATGAATCAAACACAATCAATTGAAGAATTATACAATCAAAGACTTCCACTTTATAAAAAATTTGCAGATTTAATAATACAACTACCAGTCCCATTCAACGTAAACAAAGGAGAAGACTTAATTGATAGTAGACTCAGAAATTTATGAACAAACAATAAATGAAATAACAACCTTTAGAGGTGTTGGGATTCATTCTGGAAAAGAAACAACACTAACTTGTATACCCAAAAAAAAAGGTGGTATTTGTTTTGTTCGAACTGATCTTAACAATCAAAAAGTTCTTGTTCATCCAAAAAATATTCTAGGTGCAAATCGTGCAAGTATTTTAATTCAAGATAACGTTAAAATAATAACACCTGAACATTTGCTGTCTGCTCTATATGGACTGGGAATTGACCATCTAGATATAGAGATAAATCAGGAAGAAGTTCCAATTTTAGATGGAAGTTCCCTTGAATTTGTTAATTCTTTTTTAAATAAAGGAATAAAAAAACTAACAACAACAAAAAAATTACTAAAAATTACATCACCTATGACTTTAAAAAAAAATGACACATGGATAAAACTTTCTCCTACACAGCATGACTACAGCACCATTAATTATACCCTTTCGTATCCAAATCATTTTATCAAAACACAAAAACATGAAACTAAACTAACCCCAGATAATTATTGTAAATACATTGCCCCTGCAAGAACATATGGATTTGAAGAAGAAATAAAAACTCTTCTAGAAAAAGGACTTGCCAAAGGAGGTTCAATACATAATGCTGTTATTATTGGTAAAGAAGCGTATTTAAACAAACTTAGATTTGAAAACGAATGTGTAAAACATAAAATTCTAGATTTGATTGGAGATTTTAGCATCATAGGCTACCCTATCTGTGCTCATATCGAAGCATACAAAAGTGGACATGAATTAAACCTAGAAGCAGTTCAAAAAATATATGATTCTTTAAATATCTAAAAATAAACGTTCTGCTGCAACAAGTTTTTTTAATGTTTTCTTTAAATCGTTAATAGTTTTTAAGGTAGATTCTTCATAATCTAAGTTTTCATTTTGAACATCTAACAATGTTTTTCTTTTTTTATTAGATTTAAACTGAGTATGATTTAAAATATCAGGAGGCATTATTTTAGACGCATCAACATGTCGATTAAATTTTTCACCAATAACATCTTTAAACGACACATCAAGTTTATGATGTTGTTTAGACTGCTTATTTTTAAAATTTATATTTTCTACACCGGAAATGTCCATAAACAAACACCTATTGATTTTCTTCCAAAATATCTTTCAATTCTTTCATTACATGAGGATATGTATCACCAATTTTTTCATTAATTTCATCATAAAGCATTTCAGACGGTCTTTTTTTAAAAAAATCACTCATAATTACCCTCTTATAATTTGATTAATCTGCTTTAGCGTATCTTCTAAAACAACCTTATTATTAACCAATTTATTTTTTATATCATCAACCAGCTCTAAATCTGATTTCGATAACTTTTCTCCAACAATACCTTCCAACCTTAAAACTAACAAAATTTGAGTAACAATAAGTTGTCCCGCATGACTTTTAATTTTAGGAGCAACTTCTTTAAAAACACTCTCAAACTGTAGTGACCGCTCTACATCGGTAGGGTCGAATGTAACTTCAAGATTTGTAAGATCGTTATCCAATAAAACTCTCCTTTCTATATAAAGATACACGAATTAAATGTGAAAAATAATGCATTGAAAAAAATTAATCTAAAACTTGTTTACCAAAAGCCTGCCATAATTGTTTGAAAGAATCATAATCAATTGAATAAAAAACTTTTCTACCTTCTTTTCTAGCCTTTGTTATTCCAGCTTTTTTTAGCATATTTAAATGATGTGAAGTAGTTGACTGTTCAAGATAGAATCGATGCTCAATATCTTGAGCAAACATCTCTGTATTTTTTTTAAGGAGTTTAACTATTTCTAAACGTTCTTCATTAGCTAATGCTTTAAAAAATTTAATAAATTTTTCTTTATCGCTCATATCAAATCTTTACCCACATATTTTTGCAGAACATCAGGAATTTGTATGTGACCATCTGCAAGTTGATAATTTTCTAAAATAGCAGCTAATGTTCTACCAACAGCTAAACCAGAACCATTCAAGGTATGAATATAAGATGCATGACCTTCTTGGTTACTATTATATCTTATCATAGCTCTTCGTGCTTGAAAATCTAAAAAATTAGAACAAGACGATATTTCTCTGTACTTATTTTGAGATGGAAACCACACCTCAAGATCGTATGTTTTAGCAGATGAAAAACCTAAATCGGCACTACATAATTGAACCACTCTATATGGCAATTTCAACTGTTTTAAAATTTCCTCAGCATGAGAAAGAAGAATCTCAAGTTGTTGCATCGATTGAGAAGGATGAACGAGTTGAACAAGTTCGACTTTATTGAATTGATGTTGACGAATAATACCTTTAACATCTTTACCATATGATCCAGCTTCTTTTCTAAAACATGATGTTGCTGCTGTTACATATTTTGGAAGATCAGACTCTGTTAAAATGCTATCTTTAAACAAATTTGTTAATTGAACTTCTGCAGTAGGACTTAAAAAATAATCTGTATCGTCCAATTTAAATTGGTCATCCAAAAACTTAGGAAGTTGTCCCGTACCTTTTAAACTATCCGTGTTGACAATCAATGGAGGAATGATTTCTTCATACCCATGCTGGTCAACATGCACATCCAACATAAATTGAATTAATGCTCGTTCAAGTTTCGCCCCAGCTCCTCTTAAACACACAAAACGACTTCCTGTTATTGCTGCAGCTGAATCAAAATCTAGAATTCCTAACTGCTGACCAATGACATCATGAGATTGAACATCAAAATCAAACGTTGGTAACGTTCCTTCAACTCGAACCTCAACATTGTCATCTTCACTTTGACCAATAGGAACAGTCTCATCAGGAATATTAGGAAGATACAACGATGCCTGTTTAACTTTTTCAGTTATATCTTGAAGATCTGCTTGATATGTTTTTATTAAATCAGATAATTTTTTTAACTCAATTAATTGTTCTGAAGTAGGCTTTCCCTTTGGAACTAGCTGATTTCGTTGTTGTTTTAAGTCATCAACTTGTTGAAGTAATTCACGCCATTGATGATCTAAAGCAGCATATTCTTCCAAATATGAAACCGGATAAGATCTATTTTTAAACGCAGTTTCAACCTTATTGTAATCTTGTCTAACAATTTTTGGATCAAGCATGGTTATCTCCACTATAATATGAACCAAGCAATTTAAACCATAAACATTTTGATTCAATATTATCTAATACTTGACCAATCAAACTATCCGTCATACTTCCATCAATATCTACAAAAAACATATACTCCCCTAGCCTTTTTTTAGTTGGTCTAGACACTATACGAGCCATATTAACATTATTGTTTGATAACTCAAGCAAAATATCACACAAGCTTCCAGGTGTATCCTTTTTGGTAGAAAAAACAAATGAAGTCTTATTTTTTTGAAATGGAACCAGATTATCATTTGATATAAATAAAAATCGAGTTTTATTAGTTGATACATCATTTACGTCATCTTTTAATAAATTTAAATCATACAATTCCACACATGATCGACTTCCAATACATGCCGTTACATGAGAAATATTATCCATAAACTCAAAATCTTGCTTTGAAACAATCTCTGCAGCTTGTGCATTAGACGAACAAAAATGAAGCTGGGCATCAGGACAACATTGATTTAAAAATGTTCTTGATTGATGAATTGATTGTTCATGAGCAAAGATATCTGTAATCGTTGATAGATCTTTTATGGATGATTTTGCCATTAACGATTGATAAATTGGAGTAGAAAATTCCGCCTGAATTGAAAATGTTTCATCAAGATCCATCAAACAATCTAAAGAGGATACAACTTCTCCACCTATTGAATTTTCAATTGGAATAAAAATTGACTTTACCTCTTCATCTTTAAGAGAATTGAACAAACGTGAAATTGTGCTATATGGCTTTGGGCTGCATTCAATACCTTGTTGATTAAAAAAGCTAGTTAAAGCTTCAAACGTATGCGTACCAATTGGCCCTAAATAGCCTACAGAAATCATTAATCTTTAGTTAAGTAGGTTAAATCAGGATAGAGTGGGAATTGTTGAGTTAAACCCAAAACACGTAATTTGACATCATCTTTGACTGATTTATTTTCAGGATCAGAAAGAACATCAATAATCATATTTGCGATCAAATCCATTTCTTTTTCAACCATGCCTCTTGTTGTAACAGCCGCCATACCTATACGAATACCGGATGTAACAAAAGGGCTTTCAGTATCAAATGGAATTGAATTTTTATTAACAGTTATACCACATTCATCCAAAGCATGTTCAGCAACTTTACCCGTAAGCTTCATGGGCCTCAAGTCAACTAAAACTAAATGATTATTTGTTCCGCCCGATACAATTCTTAAGCCTTTTTCAGCCAAAATTTGAGCCATAACCTTTGCATTTGCAACAACTTGTTCTTGATAGTGTCTAAATTCTGGTTGCATGGCCTCTTTAAATGCAACTGCCTTAGCCGCTATAACGTGCATCAATGGACCACCTTGAGTTCCAGGAAAAACAGCTTTGTCTATTTGTTTAGCATAGTCAGACTTGCATAATATTAACCCTCCACGAGGACCTCGCAATGTCTTATGTGTTGTTGTTGTAACAACATCAGCATAATCTACGGGATTTGGATGAAGCTCTGCCGCAACTAAACCTGCTATATGAGCCATATCGACCATAAAAATTGCATCAACTTTTTTAGCAATTTCAGCAATTCTTTCAAAATCAATAATTCGCGAATATGCAGAGGCTCCAGCAATGATTAGTTTTGGCTTCTTTTCCAATACTGTTCGTTCTAATTCATCATAGTTAATTCGTTCTTTTTCCTCATCCACACCATAACTAATTACATTGAACCATTTACCAGAAATATTAACAGGAGACCCATGAGACAAATGACCTCCATG
>JAYOLY010000089.1:2501-5939 GCA_038120575.1 Rickettsiales bacterium | reverse complement strand
GAATATCGTGGATCAGCTGAAGATATAGCAAGAATGGTGCATGCTCACCCTACATTTTCCGAAGCCATTAAAGAAGCTGCTCTAGATGCAACAGAAAAAAGAGCACTTCATATATAAATAAAATGTAAATAAGTTTATTTATTGCAATACAACAATAACGAAGCAATTTTTATGTTTAATTTTTCGATAATTAAACATAATGTTAGATAGACTGAAAGCGAACTGGCCAACGCAAACTAAAATACTTCAACATAATTTACCTAAACTGGGACTTAAACATATGTTATACCTTATAAACATAATGTTTCTTGTCCTATTGATCCAATATGAACTATTCTTTTTAAGTCAACAAGAAAAAAAACCAATAAGATTTTCAAATCCACCCCCCCTTAAATTAGAGAACTGCCCAATATCACCAAACAGCATTGCAATAGTAACAGCACCTATGGGTGGACGAGGTGATATAGCTGCAATGAGGCATATGATCGAAAAGACTTTAACATTAAATAGAAAACCAGTTGGAATTATAAATTTAGGTGGTATTTTTAGTTCACCAGAATTTTTCCAACAAGCCAACCCAATTTTTGGTCAAATTGATCCTAACCCAAAAATGGAAGGATGTTTACCCTCGAATTCTAATATTGAAAGTTACGGAATTACCATAAAAGGAAAACAAGTCCCATTATTCATTGCTCCCGATGCACTATCATTAGGTAATATAGATTTCTTAATTGACACTATAATGAAAATCATTGGACCTACTCCAATATTTTTAAATGAATGTGATAAAAACGAAAATGAACTGTGCAAAAACCTAATAAAAGCACTTTATGGCGGAAAAACTTTAATTGTAACCGAAGCTGGACTTCCGGAAGGAAAAAAAGTTGCAGACGAACAACTTAAAAGTTTCAATTTTACGCACAGTAAACTACAACATCTCTCTTTAGGACTGCCTAATATAGGATTTTTAGGTGAAAAACCAAATAGGCCAACACCTATACCATGTACAATAGTAAGTTATGACTATTCAAAAAATACCCCTTTTATTCTTTTAGCAATTGGAGCTCTAACAAAAAAATGTACTGAAATAGGAGTCTTTATAAAAGACGATAACTCAGATAACAAATTGGGGTATATTAAACAAGTAGCTGAACCAACATTTAATGTAAGACCTATAACTCCATGCGATAGCACAACATGTGAGAAGGAATTAACAAAATTTTCAACAAAAAAACAACAATCGCATGGACAATCCAAAAAAACAATAACACTAATTACATACAAAAGTTTGCCAGACGAACAATTTGAAAAAATAGCTTTACTTTCTTATATATTTTTTGCAAGTGGAGATGGAAGCTCAGCAATTTGCCAATCAGCACACATCTGCATTCCAATAATGGCAAACCAAAGAGAATGGCCATTACAAATATATAAACATACCCAACAGCAATACCCAAAATTAACCGATACACTTGCTAAGATTTATCTTTCAAACGCAGCAGACATTATTGCACACAAAGGAACATTCTATTTAAAAATTCAAAAAGATCAGCAAGTAATGTACGAACATGAAACTGGAGAAGCATTTACAATATACGATAAAAATAAACGCTATATTTATGTCTCGCTCTCTTTATTAGAATTGAAGCAAGCCTCCAATGCAATGAAAGTTGGAAATAATGCATTGGACATCGTTGAAACGTTTATAAAAACTGGAAAAATAAAAAATTACACCATTTCAGAAGAATTTCAAAACCATAATGGTAGCTACAACATATCAACATCATTTCAACAGGGTTAAATAGAAAGAGACACCTTCATCAGGTGTCTCTTTTGCATTGTTATTTTAAAAAAAAATTAATTAAATGAAATTAATTCCACTTCAAAAATCAGCGCCTGATTTGAACCAATTCGACCACCAGCACCCTGTTCTCCATATGCTAATGAAGGAGGAATATAAAGAACCCATTTAGAACCAGCTTTCATCAACTGAAGCGCCTCTGTCCAACCAGGAATAACACGATCTGCTTGAAATTCAATCGGCTCGTTTCTCTCATAAGAGCTATCAAAAACATCTCCATTAAGCAATTCGCCTCTGTAATGAACCTTCACTGTACTTGTAGCTGAAGGAGACGAACCAGCCCCCTTTTGAAGAATCTTATACTGTAATCCAGACTCTGTTGTAACAACACCAGTCTTTGTTTTATTAGCAGCTAAAAACTCTTCTGCCTGTTGCAAGTTTACAACTCCATCTTGTCGTCTTTTTTCTTCTTGTTTTTGCATAGCCATAAATCTGAATTGATCAACGAAATCTCTAACTTCTTGTTCAGAAAATCTTGATTTATTGTTAAATCCATCTACAAGACCAGCAGATAATTGCTTGATATCAACCTCTACACCCATTTCAGTAAACCCTTTACTAATGTCAACTCCAACAGCATAGCTTTGATCTGTTAAACTTGTCTCAGGCTGTCCATCTGTTGCAGGATTTGAGCTTGTTTCAGTTTGTGAAGAATCACAACCAAAAAACAATGCCACGCTAAATAAAATAACAAAAAATTTTTTCATCTTTACCTCACCTTGTTTTGAATATGACTATATAATACCCATAGTTTGTAAAAAATACAAACTAAACACCTACAATCTGATCCCATATTTGAACTTGAAGCCGTGTAGAAAATTTAAAACAGTGAATTTTACAACATTCCACAATAATAGCTTCTAGTGAATGTAACTCTTGCCGATTATCACAAGCAGGCATTAAATAAATTTTGTCCCTACTTAATATCTCAGTCTCCACGTATTGCTGAATTAATTGAGCTAAATCTTCTTCACTTGAAATGACAAACTTAAAAATTGAAGACTCTAAGCTATTAAAAAACCGTAAACTATCTTCTTTAAATCGAGCTTGAAAAGACATACCAGAATTACTAAGTTTTGGACTTAGGTTAAAATGGCTAACCAGTGAAACTAATGCTGGATCAGGCATTATGGTAGCATTGCTTTCAATTTCTAAAACAGGCAAAAACTTATATAGAGACTCAAAAAAACTGATAAACTTCAGTAAATTAACTTGATGAAGTAATGGCTCCCCTCCCGTAACCACCAAATGAGCCCCTTGCTTTAATTTTTCAATCCAACCTTGAGACTTCCAAAACAAAAGAATATCTTCAAAAGAAAAGGGCTCTCCTTTTAACCATGTTTCCATCGTATCACAACGCCAAGATGCTCCTGAATCTAGTTGCTTGGTTTGAACAGTATGTTGTCCTCCACAAGTCAAATTACAACCTTGAAGCCGCAAAAAAACAGAAGGAATCCCCATTGTTTTTCCTTCTCCTTGAACTGAATAAAATTGTTCACTAACTTTCAACATAGTCTAAATGGCTACTCCAAGTTTAAGTCATCATATAAACGTCTCAATGTAAGAGACTCTGATGC
>JAYOLY010000089.1:0-2491 GCA_038120575.1 Rickettsiales bacterium | reverse complement strand
ATAGAATATGGATATATTTTTTTTATCAACACCAAACGCCGATGTTCATTTAAAAAATTTAAAATAGATTTCAACTCATTTTGATGATCAGACGACATATCATAAGACGAATGAAACTGAATTAAATTATTTGTAATCAATCCCTCTTCCGAAAGAATAGATTTCAACTGATAAAATTGACTATTACAAGCAACATTAAATGGCATAAAAGGGCCTGTAACAATCACCAAAAACATAATAAATAGTGACATTGGTATTAAGCGAATATCACGCCGTTTGGAATAATTAAAATAGATACAAATACAAATTCCCCAAAATAAACATAACCAAAATATATACCAAAATTCCGTTATACCCTGATGAAGCCAATCAAGAGTTACATGAATGAAATTACAAATTAAAAGAGGTAAAATAACCCAATAAAAATATTGCAAAAAAAATAATGTAAATTTGTTTTTTGTACGCGTTCTCAGCAATTCCATTTGAAGTAAAAAAAACAATCCAAAACCACCACCAAGAATAGTAAATATTGTTATTTCAATATGAAAATTAAATTTAAAAAAATACATTAAAGAAAAATATACATATCCAATTAATATAAATAAAATACTTGTAGGTAGAAAATATAATGATGAAATTAAATAATAAAATTTTGGATACGGCGTTTCTTCTTCTAAACTATCTAAATCCTTTGGAATCTCACTTAAAAAATTAAGACACCCTAGAATGCCAATAATAATAATCATTCCTATTTGATATAAATAAAATTTAATATCTAATGAAAAAAAATAATCCAGAACAAATAACATAAACGCATAAATAAAAATACTCACTAAACATCTTACAAAAAAACGAAATAATTTAATTAATAAAATATTATTAAATTTCCAAAAACTATGCATAGACATCCTAAAAAAACTCACAAACGATACCAATAAAATAAGTAAGAAAAAAAACAAATAAAATTGTTGCTGAAAAAAAACAGAATCTTCAATAAATCGATTTGTTAAAATAGCTGAAAAAAAATATAACCCTAATAAAATTATTCCTAAAGAATAAATCCAAAATTTAGGAAATTTAGTAAAATATTTTTCAAATACAAGCTGAAAAGATATAAATAGAGGTATTCCCAGTGTACAAGTTTTAGATAACAATGTAAAAAAAGGAAGCCCCTCGGTACAGAACCCTGTAAAAAAACCTAAAATAGGATTACAAAAAGCAACTAAGCAAGAAAAAACAACCCATAAAACAGTACAAATTGAAGCATAACTAAAGCGCTTAAACGCTTGTTTAATAAACAAAAAGTTTAATACCATAAATTAAGTATAATCAGTTCTATGTGAAGATTACAGAGCTTTATCAACAAGCTGCTTCTTTTTGAACAAATAATGAAATACCATCCACTCTGATCCCTTTTTAAATCTAAAAATTTCAGAGCATGATAAAAAGAAGATTTTCCACGCATTCCATTTTCTTAACCCCATATTGTCGCCATAGGTTTGGTTAAAAAACGACACAATCTCACTTTTTGACATATAATGTTTTTTTAACCATTCTTCACATGTTTTATGATAATGTAGCCCATTCACTCTCCATTGCTTCATCAACAATAATTTATCTTGAAAATAAGAAAATATTTTTTCGTTAGGCATAATTCCACCAGTAAAAAAATGTTTAGCAATCCAATTACTATTATTTTCAATTTTATACTTATAACAATATTTTCTATGTCCAAAAATATGAGTCAATAAATAACCATCTTCCGATAACCATTGAGAAATACGTTCAAATAATTCTTGATAATTACTTAAATGTTCAAACATTTCAATCGATACAATTCGATCAAATGTTCGGTCAAATGCTAGATCATTAATATTGCATTTTTGAGCTTTCAAATGACTATGACATAACCGTTCAGCTTCAGAATTTATATAATCCACTTGAGACTGAGAATTTGAAACAGCAATAATCTCGGAATTAGGAAATTGCTTAGCAAGATATAAACTTAAAGATCCCCATCCACAACCTAAATCTAAAATAGAATGACCATCTTGAATTTGTGCTCGATCAACAGTTAATCCTAACATATTTTGTTCTGCTTCATCTAATTCAGTTGTATTGTCAGTCCAAAGACCAGAACTATATTTTAAATGTTTCCCTAAAACAGATTTATAAAAATTAGGCTGAACTTCATAATGCTGATCATTAGCAGCATCTGTTTCAATAGCAATAGATCCGGTTGATAAATATTTCACCATATCAGTATGGCTTGCCCCATTTTGTATAAATTCTTTTCGTTTATTTTTTAACAACTTTCCCAATAAAAATCGAATGGCTAATCGATACACAAATAAAGGAACATATTTAGATTCTACTAATTTATCATAATAAGACATACTAACAACCTCGTTTAATATACAAAATTAAATAAAAAAAATTTATTTCTTACTCATAATAAAAAAAAGAACATTATATTGCAAATAAAGGAACT
>JAYOLY010000088.1:0-5990 GCA_038120575.1 Rickettsiales bacterium | reverse complement strand
ACTGGTTTTTCTGAACGTCCGCCTGTGGGACCAGCAATGCCTGTAATTGAAATGCAGATGTCTGCTTGACTTTGATTTAATCCATTTTTTGCCATCAATTCTGCAATATGCCCACTTACAGCTCCATAGTTTTTAATAGACTCATTAGAAATACCAAGCAAGTGATGTTTAGAGTGATTTGAATAAGATACAATCCCAAAATCAAAAATGTCTGATGCACCTGGTAAAGACGTGATTAATGATGACAATAATCCTCCTGTACAAGATTCAACAAATGACACTTTGATCTTTTTTTCTTTTAAATAATGAACGACATAGTCCAAAAATGTTATGTTTGTATCATTGGTAAAATAGGTGTCAGCTAGCAAATTAGTAATTTTTTTTTCAATAGAATCAAACAGGCTTGTTTGTGACTTATCAGAAGAATTTAGACGAATATGCAGTTCTGGAAACTTAAGTTGATAAGTGATGGAAAATCCTTTTGGAAGAGGGTAGAGATCAGCTAAGCGTTGAGCATGTTCAGACTCGGATGCATTGATACATTTAAATAATGATGATTTGACATATTTTTTTTCAGCTAAGCAGTGCTTATTTAATAATGGAATGACATGATCTGCTAGCATTGACTTCATTTCTAATGGCACGCCAGGCATGACAAAAATCCAGGTGTCGTGGTGATTTAAAGCAAATCCTGGTGCTGTTCCATGAGGGTTGTCTAAAACAATGGCATCTTTAGGAAAATAAGCTTGTTTGGTATTGATATCTAAAAAAGGACGATGACGAGAGCTGTAGTAGTCTTTCAATTTTTGAAGTTCATGCTCGTTGAGAATAGATGACGTAGACAAGGCATCACAAAGTGCTTCTGTGGTGCGATCATCTTCTGTGGGACCAAGACCTCCAGTAGTAAGAATAACATTGGAACGCGACACTGCTGATTTAAAACATTGTTTTAATGCATCAATATCGTCCGTGACACAGGTTGCTTGTTGAATATAAAAGCCATGTATTCCCAAATCTTGGGCTATTGCTTGTTGATTGCGATTTAAAATTCTACCATCAAGAAGCTCGTCACCGATAAAAATACATTCAATCATTTGATATCCTTATTTGCCATCTCAAAAAAAACAGATTACCATAATCGAATTAAAAAGTTAAAGAAAATACAATGACAACTACAGCAATTAAGCATCCAGAATTTATAACCTATTGCGCGACAAAACAACGTGTTCAACTCGCTATTGGTTCTGGTGCCACTCATTTAATTCTTGAACATTCAACATATTCGATTCGATCTTGGACGTCAGATTTTAATACAGATCCATTGAAACATTTAAATGAATTAATGATTTATGCAAAGACATTAAACAAAGAGATTAAACTTTCCATTCAATGTGACATCATTTTGCATCAAGAAGATATAGCACATTTGAAGCCATTTGCAGTTGGTATAAATCAATTAAAGCCAGATTACATTCGAATTCAAGATCCAGGACTTATTTCTTTTTTTAAACAGAATTGTCCAACTATTAAACTAACCTATATCCAAGAAATGGGAAATGCAAATACACAAAGCATTCAAGCATATGCAAAACATACAGCAAGGCAGCAATTCAGTTTAGATGTAACAGCTAAGGCAATGAAGCAGATTCAAGATAGGGTTAATACTGAGTTTGAATGCTATGTTCAAGGCCCTCTTCTTATTCAACACTCTAAAAGACGGTATTTAGCTGAAATGGAAAGTAACAAATCATATGATCATGCGTCTATCATTCATCGAATTGCGCAAGATGAAGACTATCCTGGACGTCGATTCGAGTTTTATGATAATCCTCATGGCCATTTTATGTTTGCTTATTTTGATCGTTGTTTATTGCGACAAATTCCGGAACTTGTGGATCTGCATTGTGATGGCTGGGTGTTTGATGCAAGAGGTCAATCTGACGAGTATCTAGCAACAACATTGACACTTTATAAGACTGAATATGATTTATATTTCAACCAAAAAGATAGCTATGCTCTGGAATCGTCTAAACTGGATCAATTGCAGTTGGTTTGTAAACGAGCTCAAAAACCTGGTTTTTTTAAAGCGAATCAAACAGATCGTCAACGCTATAATACGCATTTGCCAGAAGATTCGGAGTATTTAAAAATTGGAAGAGTTTTAAATATTGTCAAAGGAAAGCGACTAACCATTGAACTCCAACACGATATTAACACGACAATGACTCTATTTGCTTTTCACCCCAAATGTTTAGGATTGCCTATCCCTTGCAATCAAATTTGGAACTTAAATAATGAGGTTATTGAGCAAACAACAGGAAACAAATTAGTTCAATTAAATTGGGTAAAAGGAATTCAGCAACATGCTCAGGTATATATTAAATTATGAGATTCCAATATCTTAAATACTCAATTAATCACCCTCGTTTTTTTTAATGTTTTAAATAACCTACCTTTTTTTGATTACAACCAGAATAAAAAACAGAATAAAAAAAATGTGAAATTTTTTTTTAGTTAATACGATAATTAAGCAAAACATTGTTTTGGAGCTAAAAATAAATTATGTCATTACCATCTTCGAGTATAGCTGGTACAATAAGATTAACTAGAATTCCTAATCCTAACAAGAATCAGCCACCCATAATAGCCGGATCTTACAGTGGAGGACCAATCCCTAGGCCTGTATTTGGAGACCATGTAGATTCTGATATTAAATATGGGGTCATAAACTACACTCCAGAGAATGAAATTATTGGGAGTTCTAAATATGATTTTTGTTCAGATCTACTAAAAAGTTGTCCACCAGAAATAACAACTTTTTTTCTTGAATTAATCAAACACTCTCAAGAAAATAGCACACTTAAATTACTAATCATCAAACTATTGTATGTTTACGGAATGAAAAAATTGAGCAAAAAAGAAGAAGCAGATGATGGCTTCATTGCAATATTAGATAACTTTTATAGAAATGCTAAGAATAATCCCAATTCAACAATTAACTCTATTAAAATATTCGCTTTAGAACAACATATAAATATTTCAATAAAAGATTTAACATATCTTAGATCTTTAAAATTGGAAAAATTTCCTCATTTAAGAACAGCTAGTGAAACAGCTAGAATGTTTGAAATTTTAGATTTAAAACATCTAGCACTTATTCCTGATCATCATAAAAAATTAATATTAAAACAGTGGTTAGAAGACATAGAGAGACTGAATATAGACCAAATAGGATCCTTAACTAAGGCTGATTTTACAAAAAGAATCCAAAGACTAAAAGATACCCCTTCTATTATTCTAAATCAAGAAAAGGTTTTTATAAAAGTAAGAGATAGTAATGAAGATGACATTCTAAAACATTTAGGTATGGCTTCAACAGATCAGATACCTGATTTGAATGAAATTAATGAAGACAAATCAGTAAGTATATATCTTGTATTACAAGTAGAAAAAATAATTTTAGAAGATGGAACATTAGATTACATGGAGTTGGCTAGCCTAAATAAAGATACATTAAAAGATAAACTAGTTTTATGCGAGTTAAATGATGTGCAATTTGATTATGTTTATAAAGTGTTATACGGTAATTTATACAGCAACACTGAGTTTGACTATTGGTTACGAAAAATTCAATCTATGAATGAAAGTGAGTTTGGATTATACAAATCAAAAATTCAGGCGGGTCATCAGGCATATGGAAAAAATAGAAAAGCGGATAATACCCCTTGTCTTTCAGAAATTTTATTTTTAAATGTATCTCAAGGAGAAATAATTGATTTGATTCCTACTAGTGACTGGTATTTAGATCAATTAAACAATAAATCTAAAGATAAAATAAGTAAAAAAATTGCAATTAAAAATTCAGCATTGGGTAATAATAATATAGTTTCAGTAGATGAACTTGTAAATTTTTTCCAAAATGTAAAAAAATTTAACAAAGGTAGTACTGTTAAACAATTATATGAATTTCTTGAATATTGTAAGAATACTGATCCACGCATTGTCTTAACAACAATCAATTTAGTTAAAAATTCTGATATGTCTACTAATTTATTTGAACAATACTTAGAGTTTATTGAAAGTTATTTGAAAGATACGGATGGAAATTTAAGTGTAAAACTTAGTATGAATCAAATGCACCTCCAGGAGGTAGTCATTCCAACTTTGCTCAAAAACATACAAAATGAACAGCAATTATATGATCAAGAGCATGGTCGACAAGAAAAAGCATTAAAGCTATTTAATTTAATAAAAAAAATAGCAATAACGTTTAATGGAAGAGCTCAAAAAATTTATAAAAACCCAGTATATATTTCAAAAAATAGAGGAACAATCTTTACAGATACTTATGAAATAATTGAAAAGAGACTAACTGGACATACTTATGGAGTACCATCAGGAGGAAGAGGTGCACCACCGCAAGGAGCATGGGGAGGGATGGCAGGACGTGGAGCAATGCAAATGTCACCGCAAGGAGCATGGGGAGGGATGGCAGGACGTGGAGCAATGCAAATGTCACAGCAAGGAGCACTGGGTGGGATGGCAGGACGTGGAGCAATGCAAATGTCACCGCAAGGAGCATGGGGTGGGATGGCAGGACGTGGAGCAATGCAAATGTCACAGCAAGGAGCACTGGGTGGGATGGCAAGACGTGGAGAAGCATTAGGAGTAAGAAGTAAATCAGTGCAATTGTCACCGAAAAAAGCAACAGGAAATCAAACAAATAAAGAAAAAACAAATAGTGATAATTTGAATGTCATCTTAGCTAAGTATGTACAACCCTTTGATAAAAAAGCATTAACAGCTATTACAATAGAGGTTATGAATGAATTATTCAAAACAAATAGTTGGGGTACAAAAGTAACTGAAATGGAAAAGTGGATTTTAGATCAACTTAAAATTTATTCAAACCAAAGAATTAAAGAATTTATTGACATAGATAATCCAAACTGGGTAAGTTTTTGTAGTAATGATTTAGCTAAAGATGGTGTTAAAAAAATTGTGTTTTGTCATCTGCCTCAAGACAAAATATCAATGGTTAATTTACTTATAGTGGGAGTAGAAAATGGATTTGTTAAATGTGAAACTGATACACTTTATCTTCCTGGCAGCATGTATTACGAAAGTGGTCGAGTACATTACACCAAACACACGGGAATGCAAATAACTAGTCGAATTAAGGAAAAAATAAAAGAAACTAAATTAAACACAACAGTATTTGATAGCAATACAGATCCAGCATCAAGTGCAGTATCATCTCAAATTTCAATGTCTGAGAAACAAGAAAAAGGGTCTGCAGGTACCTCAGCATCGGCATCAGCTGGATCTAAGCGAAAAGATGCTTTTGGTTCTGAAGATAAAAGAGATACTGATCACGAAGGTCCCTCCAAAAAAAGTAGAAAGCCTTAATATTTTTTTTAATGAGATATATTTAAAATTACATTACTAAATTTAGTTGAATAAATTGGCCTCAGTTACACATATAAGCGGCTAATAAACGGTTAATTTTCTTTGATTTTACATAATTTTTTTTCAAAAAATAAAAAAAAGTAATACATTAACATTATTTAATATGTTTTGGTTTATAATAGTAGTATGGTAATGAATAATGTGGTAAGTATTGTGTTTAGTACATCAACCGATCGTCCTGGTTTGGTTCATGACATAACTAAATTTTTTGCGCAATTAAGCATCAACATAGACGAACTTGAAGAACATGTCGATGACGGGTGTTTTTTTATGAGAGTGACTATCAAACAAAATAATAGTTTCACAGATAAGCAATGGCAAACAAAATTAACATCATATTTTAAACCGTTAGGAATTGACACTAGGTTTCATTCAACCAAAAAAGCTACAACTATTGTTTTATTTTGTAGTAAGGAATTACATTGTCTAGTAGATATCTTAAATCAAATTAATAATAACGAAATTAATGCATCTGTTGTGGCTGTATTTTCTAATCATCGTGATGCAGCATCAATTTGTCA
>JAYOLY010000087.1:0-6266 GCA_038120575.1 Rickettsiales bacterium | reverse complement strand
TCAGGAGTCATAACAACTTTGATGACAATATTTTTTCCCCAAGTAATATATTCTTCAGCTTCTCTAAGCATCCCTTCTGATGTTTCACTTAATGTTTCAACAGAAATAGGACCATCAATAAATGAGGCTATTTCTTGAATAGTTTCTTTATGGTCTCTACCAGAATTTTTGATTAATGTAGGGTTTGTTGTAACACCATCAACAAGTCCCATTTCATGAGCTTTTCTAATTGCATCTACGTCTGCTGTGTCGATAAAAAAATCCATTTTGTTTCTCCCTTTTACCAAGATACCTTTATTGTATCAATAATTGGCGTATGGTTAAATGTGTAAGAATATATATGAAGTTTGAGATAGATAGAATTTCCAATTATGTTGTTGGGTAATGTCATAATATTTGACGTAATCGTTTCAGTGTCAATAATGGTGTAGTCATCAATTATTGTGGATGTGTTGTCATCAATAAATTCGGCAAATATAGCTGAAATGGCAGATTTTTTTTCTGGATCGTTTCGAAATGATAGTTCAATTGTAGAATAAAATCGATTTACATTACTGGTTAATTGAGGAAGTAAAATACTTCCTTTTTGTTCATAAAATTCTACGGCACCAGCATCTCGCACAGAGTCAATTTCAATTGCATTTGAACTAGGTTTAAGGATAAACAAATCTTTGTCTGTATCCCAAAAAACGGATGTTTCAGAAACAACATTGTTGGTTTCGTTAACCGATCCTGAGTAAGCTAAATTTAAATTTGTAAATATATTGTAATCAGCGTTTGCTGTGTTATTGGATTGATTGGTTATTCCTGTTTGAGCATTTTCTATAATGCTATGAGATAGTTTTAGATTGGCTCCAGTTGTTATTAAAATAGGGTTTGATACAGAAAAAAAAGATGCATATTGAATTTTTGCTAAGCCTGTAGATACAGTTATTGAACTTGATTCACCTTTAAAAAAAATATTTCTTAATAAAAAAGAGTCGGTTGTATAGGCTGTTATAGCATTATTTTCTGTAGATTCAATTGTAAAATTTGTTAGAAAACTATAATTTGATACGTTAAATAAATTTGTACCAGAAATATTATTAAGTTTTGTAGAAAATACGCCCTTTCCAGTTATAACTTGATAGGGTTTAACCGTTAATCTTGATGTTATGTTAAAGTCTCCTTTGTTTAGGGTTAATACGTCTCCGGGAAATGTGCTTTCCCATATGTCAATTGCATTTGACAATGATGTAAAATCTATTGGAACGACAGTTGGATATCCCACTCTACCTGCATAGGGCCCCCCATAAAGTCCAATGTCGTTTAAAAGTGTTCCATGGCTCGGATTCTTGTCAATAAAGTCTTCATTGTAAGCTACATTTGGCATGCCAGCATCAATTAGAGGGGAAACTTGACTTAATTGTGGATTATTTACGAGTTCAAAATCTATCAAGTCTACGTAATATTTATTAGGTAATGTATTCAGTTCTTCATTAGATAGTGTATCTGTTATGTTTGTAGCATCTAAATTAAAACCAGCATCCTGATAGGAATTATTTAAAAAGAAATTATATTGAATGTCAGGAGGCATCATTACATTGCTTTTGTTGGAGAAAAGAATGAGTCCTAGATTATTTTGAATAATGGCATTGTTTCTAAATATGCCTTGAGGTAAATCTCTTAAAACAACAGAGGCGCTGTATGCATTAAAAAATGTGTTGTTTACAATTGTAAGTTGAAGGGTGTCTTTTGCTTTGAATGAATAATATCCATTTGTGATTAAATTATTAGCAAATAAAATATTACTACCTTCATTTAAGATAACATTATCTTTTAATAGTAAATTATTAGATTTAAATCGATTTCGTACAACAGTTCCATTATCAACCGAGTGTAAGACTAAACTGGATTTGTTTGTTGTAACTGTGTTGCCATAGATATGAATATTTTCTCCAGTTTGAAAAAAAATAGGGACATCTAAATTATAAATTTCGTTGTTTGAAATTTGTGCCCCATTTACGTTGTTTCCGTAAATTCCGTATTCTAGATTTTGCCCATTAATGCTAAATCCATCTAGAATGGTATTTGAATTCATAATTATAATGCCTTGTTCAAATAAAAAACCTATTTGTGCGTTTAATTTCGTTTTATGTAAATCTGGATCGTATTGCCATGTAATGGGGTCGTACCCCCCTAACAATGAGACACCTTCAGGAATGATGATATTTTCTGTATACTCGTCTTCTTTTGATGCGACTAATATGATGTCTCCACTAACGGCTTCATTTAAAGCTCCCGTAATACTTGTAAAGTATTGTCCTGTATTTAAAATTTTTACGGTTTCAATTGTCGGTGTTAAATTGAGGTAGGTTAAGCCATTGGAATCAACAGTTATGTCTAAATTTTCAATATCGTAAGATTGGTCTTCGGTATTTTCAAATGATTGGTCTTCGGTCCCAAATTCTAAACTTCCAGTTGATGCTCGCATGTCGATCGACAAATCGACAAGTTGTTCAAGTAATTCTGTGTGGCCGTCAATATCTGTCTGAATAATAAATCGAATAGAATTTATTTCATCAAAAGGGGTGTTTCCAATGTTATTGGCAGAGACAATTCGGATAAATGGCTTGCCTTCTTGTCTTACTTCTCCAAAACTTTGTAATTCAAACACTGAAACATTTGAAATTAAGCTAGAAAAAGCTCCTTCATGATCTTGATATACAATGTCGTTGTTTTTAAAAAAATTAACAGCAGATAATTGTTCTTGATTTTCAATTGTATTTAAAAATATTGTATTTATATCGCCATTTTTGTTTTTAAATTTAATATACCCGAGTTCATTATTCATATTTGAAATGTCTATAACAGACTGTGTTGTAGACAATTTTTCAATTAGTGAGGTAAGTAAATAATGAACATCTAATGTTGATTTTAGTTGTGTTTTGCTTGTTTGCCAGTACTTAAGTGTTGTGTTTAAAATTCTGATTAATGGGACAG
The DNA here is from genome assembly GCA_038120575.1 of Rickettsiales bacterium. Taxonomy (GTDB): domain Bacteria; phylum Margulisbacteria; class Marinamargulisbacteria. The sequence continues at coordinate 3,284 of JAYOLY010000087.1, read as the reverse complement.
AAACAAGTGCCATTAATGATAGTACAATGATTAGTTCTACAAAAGTTAATCCTTTTTGCTTTGTAAACATTGTGATAATTAATCCTTTTTAGATAAGGTTAGTGAAAAATTAAATTTGTATTCACTATCATCCAAAAGATTATCTAAATTTGTATCATACCAAACAAGAACATGTAATCCTGCGCTATCCACACGATTACTCATATCATGCATGGTGATTAACACTTTGTATTCATCCGTTAAATAGGTCGACGATAGTTCTGGTGATACATCCCAAAATAATTGATTTACTCGTCTATCTAAACCAAGCTCTAGAGTATCCCCGTCTGAATAAGATGAAAAATCAATAAACTTTAAATCTCCACTTAAATTTCCCCATCTAAATAAATAACTTCCAATATATTGAGAGATGCTATCAAGTTTTGAATATATAATCATTTTTTTGATAGTTTTAAGCGTAGTAGGTAAAAATTTGATAAATGTAACGGCTAAAAAACTAAATAAGGCGAGAGCCATTATTGTTTCAAAATATAAACTTCCCTTTTTAATCTTGTTGTTCATTAATAACAATTTTACCAGAATTAGAATAAAACATAATGGATCGTTGATTGGATTGTGTTGAAAAAGATAAATTCAAATCTTCATTTAGTATCTCTAACTTGTCATTGAAATAATTAAATGTTCGATTAGGTTTAAATATAATATGTGTAATTTCAAAATTTGCTGAAACAATAATACCAGGGGGTATCTGTTCTTTTTCACTGTAAAATTCGTTTTCAGTAATATTAGAGCTGCTGGAGGAGTTATATTCAATAGAATCAATAAACTTTGTTTTTATATTATAATTCAAACTCACTAAAATATCTTGTCTTGTATTGACAGATTCCAATTGGATGACATTAAAAAAAGAATACATTTTTTCAGTGTTTGTGTCTAAATTAATCATGTCTGACGAACTTCCAAAACGAGGGATGATGGTAAACAGAACAATAGATAATATTCCTAGTACAATAATGATTTCTAATAACGTAAAGCCGCGAAAAAATTTAGGGTGCAAAGATAATTAATTACTACTTTCTAGTAGTCTTCCAAGTTCAGCGTTGTAACGGTCGCCCCATTGCACATTGTAAACATCTGATGTAGGGACCCCTTCTGGAAAGAAATCGTTGTAATGAGCACCTATTGAATTGTTGGTCCAACCTTCGTTGTCCATTGATGGTGGATAATAGCCATAAGTGAAATAAAAAAGTTCTAATTGAGAATTAATCGTATTGATTTCAGATTGATAAACAGCAGATCTAGCTGAAGCTGAAGATGTTAAAACTCTAGGTAATATAATTGCTCCTAAAATTGCAATAATAGTTACAACAATAAGCATTTCAATTAAAGTAAAACCTTTAGCTAAGTGTTTCATTAAATAAACCTCTCATTAGAATATAGACATTATAAAACATTAAAAGCGTAGATACAAATAAAAATTCAGGATAAAATTTTTTGTGCAATATTTTTAAAAACGTAGGGTTCTTTTTTAATCTTTCTTTTGATTTTTTCGTAGTTACTTAAGCACTTAGAATAATTATTTTTTATGTATGACAATTCTTTTAAAATATTTTTTGTATTTACTTGATGTTGTACAAGTTCTGGGACTATTGACGATTCTGAAATGAAATTTGGTAGTGCTACATAGTTGAATTTAAGTTTCATAATAAGTTTTGCATACCAATAAGATAGGAAAGGTAGAGAGGCTAATACAATTATAGGGGTGTTTGTTAAAATTCCTTCTAATGTTGTTGTCCCAGATGCGACAATGACGATATCTGATTGATTGTATAATTTAATTGATGAGTCATACGATAAGATTGATATTGGAATGTTATATTTTTTTAATTGATTTAATATAAATACTTCATATTGTGGGGCACTTACAGATAATTTAATACTGTAGTCTTTGTTTTGTTTTTGTAAGATTAAAATTGCTTTAAGCATTGAATTTAAATACAGTTTTAATTCTTGTTTTCTGGAGCCAGGAAGAAATGCAATGGTTTTAATATTAGATTTAGAATGTTGATTTTTTTCAGAGTAGGTTTTTTTAAAGCAGGAGTCCGTTAATGGATGTCCAAAGTAAAATACTTTAGATGTAAGTGACTGATAAAAATCGAATTCTTTTTCAAAAATTGTAAAGATGTAGCGGCTATATTGAATGATAGCGGAAGCTTTAGTTTTGTCATGCCACATCCAGAAGTTTGGTGTAATAAATGTGTCTATACAAATAGAGCGAGATTGAATTAATTGTGCGATATCAAAATTATAGTGTTGGAAATCAATAATAACTGTCTTTGAGATGGAGTGTGAATTGATACATGTCTTTATTGAATTGAGTAGAGCTGTTTTAAAGTGTTTTTTATTGATCACTGATTGAATTCCTATTCCATGAGAATAAGCACTTTCAAACAGGAAATGGTCAGCTGTTTCTTTAAGTTTATTTCCACCAATACCAAAAATTGTTGTGTTTGGGTTTAATTCTTTTAAAGATTTTGTAAGATAAGATGCGTATAAATCGCCTGAAATTTCGCCAGAAATAATTAAAATATTCACATTTTTAGTGATATTTTCTTCTCAGATTTTTTAGTAAACCCACGGTGAGAATCAGCTTGTAAAAAATGTAGTACTTTTTGAGCTTCTTCAGTTGAATAATTTGATTCTTTAATTTGAGTTATGGCTGAGCTGGTGTTTAAATCTGATTTAAAAAGTAGTTTATAAATGTCTTTAATTTCTGCTAAAACAGCTCTAGAAGCTCCACGACGTTTTAAACCTACAACATTTAACCCTCTTACAATGGCAGGATTCCCTTCACAAAGCATAAAAGGAGGTACGTCTTGAGCTAGTCTGGTATAAGCTCCAACCATTGCTCCTTTACCGATTTTTGTGAATTGATGAATTCCTGTCATGCCACCAATAACAACATTGTCTTCAATTTCAGTATGCCCAGCTACATTTGTCATATTGGCTATTGTAATATGATTGCCTAATTTGCAATTATGAGCAATGTGTACGTGTGTAAGAAAGGTGTTGTCTGATCCAATTTCAGTTACTTCGTTTTTGCCAGTAGCTCTATTTATTGTGACATATTCTCTAATTTCATTTCTATCTCCAATCATAACCCAAGATTTTTCACCCTTGTATTTGGCATCTTGTGCTGCAGAGCCTATCACACATCCAAAATGAATATGACAGTCTTCTCCAATTTTTGTCCATTTTTCAATGAAGCAATTTGCTTCAACAGT